>CAYMQR010000092.1:0-12537 GCA_964392195.1 uncultured bacterium
GCCCGGGTTGATCGAGGCGTCCGTCTGGATGAACTCGTCGTACGGTCCGGTGCCGATCGCCCGCTCCTTCGCGGAGACGATGCCGGCCGTCATGGTGTGCTCGAGCCCGAACGGATTGCCGATCGCGATGACCCAGTCGCCGATGCGGACCGCGTCCGAGTCGCCGAGCTCGACGTGCGGGAGGTCGCCCTTGGCGCTCTCGACCTTGATCAGCGCGACGTCGGTCTTCTCGTCGGTGCCGATGATCTTCGCCTTCTCCTCGTGGCCGTCCTGGAACTTCACCAGCACCTCGTCGGCGCCCTTCACGACGTGGCTGTTGGTGATGATGTCTCCGTCCTTGTCGATGACGAACCCCGATCCGAGGCTGCGCTGCTTCAGATCCTCGCCATCGGGCGCGCCGAAGAACTTCCAGAACTCGTCGTTGTCACCGAAGAAGTCGCGGAGGTCCGGGCGTCCCCGGCCGACCGGCGGATGGTGGACGACCTTGGTCGTGCTGAGATTGACGACCGCCCGCTTCTGGTGGTCGTAGAGATCGGCGAACGACGAGGGGAAGGCGCCAGGTGCTCGTGGCGCCGCCGGAGCGGGGCTCGCGGCCGACGACTCCTGCGCCTTGGGCTCCGCGTCCTTGCCGAAGAACGCCTTGGACACTTGCGCGGCACCGACACCGCCGATCACGATCCCCGCCGTGAGCAAGAGCAGCGCCCGCCCCCAACCCCAGGCGCGGGTCGCGAGCTTCGTCGTCGTTGGGTTTTCTCGTTCGTTCACCGGGCCATCTCCTCGCCGCGCGCGGGCGCGCGCCGCTTCTGCCATCCAACCCCTCGGGCCCATCGCGGCGGGGAGACTCGATCCCCGATCAGCGCCGGCCGGCCGAGGAGGAGCTCTCAACCGTTCAGGTTCTCGCGTATCCGATCGACCAGTCCGCGCTTCCCGCTTCCCACCGCGACACCCCCTTCCGCCGCCAGATCCTTGAGCAGCGCCTTCTCCCGCGCGCTCAGCTTCGTGGGCACCGGGATGCGGACCCGGACCACGAGGTCGCCGCGTCCACGTCCTCGCAGCCTCGCCAGCCCCTGCCCTTCGATCCGGAAGACGGCTCCGGCCTGGGTCCCCGCGGGAACCTTCAGGGTGGTGGGTTCGTCGAGCGTCGGCACCTGGATCTCTCCTCCCAGCACACATTGGACGAACGGGACGTCGAGTTCGATCAACAGGTGCTCGGCCTCGCGCGAGAACACCGGATCGTCGTGGACTCCGATCCCGACGTAGAGGTCGCCCGCCGGCCCGCCGCGCACCCCTGTCCCGCCCTTGCCGGTCAGGCGGAGTTGCATGCCGGTCTCGATGCCGGCCGGGATCTCCACCTTGAGCGTCTCGTGCTGACGCACTCGCCCGGCACCGCGGCACTCGTCGCACGGCTTGGTGACCCTCCGCCCACGTCCCTGGCAGGTCGGGCAGGTGGTGGTCATCAGGAACGGGCCACGCGACATGCTCGCTTGCCCGGTTCCGCGACAGGTCGGACAGGTCTCGGGGCGGGTGCCCGGCGCACAGCCGGAGGCCTCGCACGCCTTGCAGTCCACGACCCGCTCGACCTCGATGTCCTTCGAGCAGCCTCGCGCGCCCTCGCGGAACTCGATGACGATCTGCGTGCTCAGGTCCTCGCCGCGGCGCGGGCGGTTCGGGTCGCGGCGCCGTCCGCCGCCGAACAGGTCACCGAGCACGTCGCCGAACCCGAAAACGTCGCCGAAGTGCGCGAAGATGTCGTCGTATCCGCGGAAGCCCTGGAAGCCGGATCCCCGCAACCCGTCGTGGCCATACGCGTCGTAGAGCCGCCGCTTCTCGGGATCGCGCAGCACCTCGTAGGCCTCCGCCGCCTCCTTGAAGCGATCCTCGGCTTCCGGGTCGTCTGGACGGCGGTCGGGATGGTTCTCGAGGGCGAGCTTGCGGTAGGCCTTCTTGATGGTGCCGTCATCGGCGTCGCGAGCGACGCCTAGTACTTCGTAGTAGTCACGCTTGGTGGCCACGGCTGGCGACTTTCGGATGTGGGAGGGGGTGTGGCGATCGGCTCGGCGGCGGCGCAGACAGGCACGAGCCGACGTGTGAGCGTCGGCCCCTAGCGGAGGGGCCGCGCCCTTCCGCCCTCGAGAGCCGCGCGCCGCGTGGCGAAATACCCGAATTCTCGGGACTTTCTCGTGGCGTGGAGATAATGACGGCAGCGTGGATTGTCAACCCGTCCGGGGCGGCGGATGTCTCGCGCGGGGCGCCTCGGTTTCGAACCGCCGCCGCGGGCGACGAGGCCTTGCCGCGCGCCACGACGCTTGACGTGCCCCCGGACGCTTCCTACGATCCGCCGCCCGCCTTCTTCCCGCTTTCCCCGCGAGGACCGCCATGGAGATCCGCTCCACCGACGTCGTGAACTACCCGGTCGAGGAGGTC
Source organism: uncultured bacterium (assembly GCA_964392195.1). GTDB lineage: Bacteria > JADJOY01 > JADJOY01 > JADJOY01 > JADJOY01 > JADJOY01. The sequence goes on from CAYMQR010000092.1 coordinate 2,425, forward strand.
TACGCGACGTTCCGCGACCGCATGCCGGAGATCACGGAATTCATCCGCAACGTCGACCGGATCGTGGTCGAGAAGCGCGAGAACCTGGGCAAGGGAAAGGTCCACCTGATCAACCACTGGTACGCGGTGGGCGAGATTCCCCCCGTGGCTCGGTCCTTCGTGAAGCCGGACATGCTCTCGTGGCGCGACGACGCGACCTGGGACGACGCGACCCGGACCGCGTCGTGGAACCTCGAGACCTTCTTCTTCCGGGAATCGGTGAAGTGCTACGGGACGACCCACTTCGCCGCCCGAGGGGATCAAGCCACCGAGGTCCGCATCGAAGGGAACCTCGAGATCCGCGTCGTCGACCTGCCCATGGTGCCGGGTCTCCTCAAGAAGAGGGTCGGCGCCGAGATCGAGCGCTTCGTGGCGAGCCTGATCGGTCCGAACCTCAAGAACGCGACGATCGGCGTGCAGAAGTTCCTCGACGCCAACCCGCCGGCGAAGAGCACGGTCAAGAGCGCAGGCGCCAAGAAGAAGCCGGCCAAGTCCTGAGCTGATCCCGCTCCGTCAGGCCAGCGCGAGCGCGGCTCGCCCCGCCTCGCCGGCGAGCCGAAGCTCGCCGGTCAAGCCGTCGATCGACAGGATCGTCCCTTCGGCGATGTCGGCCGGCGCCGGACCCGCGCCGACGACGGTCGGTACGTCGAGCTCACGCGCGGCAACCACACCGAGCGCGAGTGGCGCGCCCGCCTCGACCACCAGGCCCGAGAGCAGCGGGAGGTACGGGATCCAGACCCGGCCGGGGCACGGAGTCCACGCGACATCACCCGGGCCCAGTCGCTTGAGATCGGCGGGGCTCGCGATCCGGCGAAGTGGGCCCTGCCCCTTACCGGGCGAGGTCCCCTTGCCGCGTCGCGGAAGTGGCCGCTCGTCGGCCGCGGGCGGCACCGGCGCCGGCGGCTGGGGTACCCGGCGCCGAACGGCTTCACCCTCGGCCGCCTCGACGACGCGCGCGACCTCGTCGAAGCCGAGCCAGTGGATCTCGCTCACGGACGCGAGGCGTCCGTCCGCCGCCAGCCGGCTCCCGAGCGCGGAGACGTAGACGCGGGTGCGGTCGGTGACGCGCGACAGGTGGTCCTGCAGCTCGAGGAGCTGGCGCATGGCTTCGGCGTGCCGGTCGAACAGCCGCGACAGGCCGGGCCGGTGCAGGGTCGAGACACCTTGGAGGGCTTGCCGGCGCGCGACCTCCCCCCGCTCGACCGCGCGTGCCATGCGCGCGGTGGGGAACGCCGGCGAGTCGAGCTCGAGATAGTTGCCCATCAGCGCGATGAGGGGAGTGGGATCCTCCCGCCACGAGGGCGCCGACACGTCGAGGTCGTTGAACGACCAGTGGCCGTAGTCGCGCAGCACCTCCTTGACCGCGGATCGCATGCGGCGCGCCGCCCCCGACCACTCGCGCTCCAGCCGGGGCAGCACCTCGATCGCCTCGCCGCGCAGGATCGCGGCGAGCTTCGGGGCCTCGCTGGCCAGGTGCGCGATCTCGACGAGGCGACCGAGGAAGCGGCCGAGGGTGTGATCGCGCACCCCCAGCCAGGCGTTCGCGCGTTCCCGATCGCTGAGCGTGGGGATCGAATCGAGGCGGGCACCGAGCCGGCCGACGATCGCCGAGGCCTGGTAGACCGCGTCGATCCGCCGCGCGAGCACAGTCGTCAGGCGCTCCTGGAACTCGCGCAGGCTCGCGGTGGCCTTGGCGGCGGAGATGCCCTCCAGGTCCACCATCCCCTGCCACCAGAAGAACGACTCGACGCGCACAGCCAGGTCCGAGACCTCCTTGGTGCGGCTCCGCAGCGCCGCGCTCAGGCCCCAGCGCTCGAGTGGAGTCGGTGCACGGCCGACGCTGCGGATCCGGGCATCGAGTCCCTGATCGAACGGGCTCGGGAGGTCGCGTGCCATCGCCTCGAGCGGCGCCGCGGACCATCGCGGCGCGCCGCGGCCGAGGATGGCCTTGCCGCGCGGCACCGGGACACGGCGCCAGCGGCTCGCCTGATCCACACCACCCACCGCGACCGGCTCGACGAAGCTCGCCGCGAAGCGTGTGAGCGGCGTCGGTACGAGCTCGTCGAGCAACGCGGAGGTGAGCCCCGCCTCCACCTCCGCGGCGTCCCTGTCCTCGCTCGCCAGCTCGCGCGCCTGGGTCGTGACCGGACGGCTCTGGAGGACGAAGAACTGGCCGCGCGCCCGCGCCCACTCGACGTCCTGCGGCGCACCCATGAGGCGCTCCGCCTCGAGCGCGATCCGGCACAGCTCGCGGAGCTCGTCGCGGTTCAGGCTGGGTGTGTTGGCCTTCTGGTGGCTGATGCGGACGGTCTCCGTGCCCTGACCGTCCTTGCTGGCGCGCATCTGGCGGTCCTTGAAAGCCAGCCGGACGTCGAGCAGCTCGCCGCTCGAGCGCGACACCACGAAGTGGTCCGGCACCACCGCGCCGGAGACCACCGCCGCCCCCAGGCCGAACGTCGAGTCGACCACGATGCGGTCGGATTCTCCGGTGAGCGGGTCGAGCGTGAAGGCGACCCCCGCGACGTCCGCGCCCACGAGGTCCTGCACCAGCACCGAGAGCCGCACCCCGCCATCGTCGAGCCCGCGCGCGCGCCGGTACCGATCGACCCCCTCGTCCAGTGACGAGCGCAGGCACTCGAACACCGCGCGGACCACCTCGTCGCCGCCGCTCACGTTGAGCAGCGTTCGGTAGATCCCGGCGAACGACGCCGACTCGCGGTCCTCGAGCACGCCGGAGGAGCGCACCGCCACCGCGACGCGCCCGGTTCGCCGTGAGAGCTCGCCGTAGGCCGCGCGGATCTCGGCGATCAGATCTTCCGCGAGTCCCGCCGTGCCTCCGCCACCCCGCACCGCGAGCGCCTCGGCGGGGATCACGAAGCCGGACGGCACGGCCAGCCCGCCGGCCGCCAGCTCACCCAGGCACGCGGCCTTGGCGCCCACCGATTCGAGGTCGGCGCGGGAAACCTGCTCGAGCCAGCGGACGTGACGGAACGGGTCGTTGCTCACGTTGAGGCGCCCCCGAAGTGAAAAGCGCGGCAAGTTACCGGCGGTGTTTCACTGCTGCAAGCCGAAGCGACGGGATCTTCTGTAGAATCGCACGACCGCCATGAGATTCCCGTCGAGGTGACCGTGTCGCAGAGCTCCCGACTCAGGTTGCTCCGTTGTGTCGCGCTCGCCGCCTGGCTGGCGACCGCATGCGGCTCCGGCGGAGGCTCGGCGACGAGCGAGCCCGGTCCGACCGCGCTCTTCTCGGTCCGGCCCGACGGCGAGGAGCTGCATTTCAGCGACGTCCCCTTCCCCAACGACGGCTTCCTCGTTCCCGACGAGGACGGCTTCGATCATCTCACGGTCGCGGGACTCGACGCCGTGGTCCCCGAGCTCTCGGACGTGCTCCGCCAGGGCCTCGCTCAGCTCGACGGCTTCGGCCTCACCACGGCCATCTACTTCCGCTTCGATGGCGACCTGGACACCTCGAGCCTTCCCGCGAGCGTCGACGAGGCCGTCGCCAGCGGCGCGAGCGTGTTCCTGATGGACGCGTCGAGCGACGGCGGACCGCATCCGAAGCACCCGGTCGAGCTCCGCTGGGACGCGAGCACGCGCACCCTCGCGCTGTTGCCCGAGGCGGGCGTCCCGCTGCGCGCGAGCACGCGCTACGCGGCGGTCGTCACCCGCGCGGTCCGCGGCACGAACCCGGCGACCGGCGCGCTCGGGCCGGTCGCGCCGTCGCGCGACTTCCTCACGGCCGTCGACACCCGCCGCGATCCGAAGAACGCGACCCTCGACCGCATCCAGGCCCGCTACGAGGACGCGGTGAAGACGGTCCTCGACGAGACCGGCCTCGGCCTCTCGGACCTCGCCTGCCTCACGGTCTTCACCACCCAGCGAACCGCGCGCGACCTCACCGCGGTTCGCGCCCAGCTCGAGCGCCGCCCCGTCCCGGTCCTCGAGACCACCGATCCGCTCTTCACGCATCTGTTCGCCAGCCCCGAGGCACTCGACGAGCTCCTGGGCATCCCCGAGAACGGCCTCGTCGGCCTCGACAACCCTGGCGGCGTCGTCCACGACGCCATCGGCGCCGTGCTGAGCGCGTCGTTCCTGAGCGACTGGTACAAGTCGGAGGCACGCGGCCTCGCCGAGCGGGTGCTGCTCGCGAGGTTCGACGACGATCGCTTCGTCGAGGTCGACGGCGAGCCGGCGCGGCAGCGCCAGGACCGGGTGCCGGTGACGTTCGTGCTCCCACGCTCACCCGCGCCGCCGGGCGGCTATCCGGTCGTCATCTACCAGCATGGCCTCGGCGGGGCCCGCGACTCCATGTTCGGCCTCGCGAACACGTTCGCCGCGCACGGCTACGCGACCGTCGCCATCGACGCCGTCGCGCACGGCATGCGCTACCAGACGACCGACGCGATCCACAACTTCACGGGCGCCCCGGGGCCGGATGGTTTCGCCGAGGTCGACGGCACCCAGGTGCCGATCGGCTTCTTCGAGGGTTTCCTCGATCTCCTCGCGATCCGCGACAACTTCCGGCAGAGCGCGATCGATCTCCTCGAGCTGGTCCGCCTGATCCGTGACCCGGACCTCGACCTCTCCCTCGTGCCCGGCGACCCGAAGCTCGACGCGAGCCACGTCACCATCGTGGGCAACAGCCTCGGCGCCATCATGAGCAGCATCTTCGCCGCGGTCGATCCGCACGTCGAGGGCGCGGTGCTGAACGTGGGGGGTGGCGGGCTCGCCAACTACCTGCTGGTCAACTCGCCGGTGGAGGGTGGAGAGAACATGCCGCTGATCGCCACCCTGTTCGGGCTCGATCTCGGCCAGGCGTACCCCGACCGCTGGATGCCGTTCGTCAACGTGGCCCAGACGATCGTGGAGGCCGGCGACTCCCTCGCGTTCGCGCGCCATCTCGTCGACGAGCCGCTGACCGTGAGCGGCTTCGAGAGCAACCCGCCGAAGAACGTCATGCTCGTCGAGGCGATGGGGGACGAGGTGGTGCCGAACGCCTCCACCGAGGCGCTGGCGCGCGCCATCGGCCTCGACCTCGCGAGCCCGTTCGCGCGAGCCGTCGACGGGCTCGCGGTGGCGCCGAGCGTCGTGCGAGGGAACCGCGAGGTCGGCGGACGGAGCGCGACCGCGGCGCTGGTCCAGCAGAGCCCCGCGGTCCATGGCGCGAACCTCGAGCAGCAGCGCGGACGGATGTCGTATCGTCCCGGGTTCCCGTTTCCGGGCTCGGACCCGTTCCCCCGGCTCGCCGAGCCGGTCGTGATCGCCCAGCCGCTCGAGGAGACGCAAGCGAGCGTGATCCGCTTCGTCCAGACCACCCGCGAGGGAGCCGCCGAGATCGAGGTGGCGGCCGAGCCCGAGCCCTACTGAGCCGGACGGTCGAGGCGCGCCTCCGATGCGAATCACGTCCTGGGTCCGTCGCGCGAGCCAGCACCGGCGGCTGCCGTGGCTCATCTGGCTGGCCGCGCTGACGGTCCGCGCCGTGCTCGGCTTCGGGCTCCTCGCGCCGCGGGCTGCGCCGCTGGGCGACGAGGTCGTCTACACCGAGCTGGCCCGGGGCGTCCGCGAGAACGGCATCCTCGGCATGACCGCGGAGAAGCCGACGGCCCACCGCATGCCGGGCTATCCCCTGCTCATCGCGTCGATCCAGAGCGTCACCGGCTCGACCCTCTTCGCGCCCCGGGTCGTGCAGGCGGCGATCGGCTCGACCACACCGGTGGCGATCCACCTGCTCACGCGTTGCCTGCTCGGTCCCGGCGCCGCCCTCGTCGCGGCGGTCCTCGCGATCCTCGACCCGTTCCTGGTGTTCTACGACTGGCGGTTGTGGGCCGAGTCGCTGACGATCGCGCTCACCACCTGGACCGCCTACTACGCCGCCAGCCGCGCGGACCGGATGGACTTGCGCTCGGCCGCGGTACTCGGCGCGCTCTGCGCCCTCACCGTGTACTTCCGTCCCGACGCGATCACCCTCGGCCCCGCCATCGTGGCCTGGCTCGCCTTCCGGATCCGGCCGTGGAAGCGCTGGCTCGGCGTGGCGGTGACGGCGGGGCTGACCGCCGAGCTGTTGCTCGCGCCCTGGCAGATCCGCAACTACCGGGTGACGGGCCACTTCGTCCCGCTCACCACCGAGGCCGGATACATCCTGTGGCAGACCAACAACCTCGAGAGCATGCACAACTCGGGGATCAAGGGCTTCTGGTACCCCTGGCCTGGGCACCCCGAGGCGAACGACTACGGCGCGTACCTCGAAGGGCCCGACCTCGCCCGCGACGAGCGCTTCGCCGGCCTCACCAGCGAGGTCGACATCGACCGTCGCTGCAAGGAGCTGGTCCGCCAGTTCTGGTGGGAGAATCGCGCCGACATGCCCACGTACGTGGCGCTCAAGTGGGCGCGCTTCTTCGCGCTGAGCCCGGCGTTCTCGTTCTGGAAGCCGAGCTTCGTCTGGGTCTCGAGGCTCTGGTACGGGTTCGTGCTCACGGGCTTCGTCGTGGGGTTGGGCGTGGCGGTGAAGCGGCGACTTCCCATCGGGCTCTACGCGTGGTTGCTCGCGGCGTTCTTCGCCAAGGCGGCGATCGTGCACGTCAACTTCCGCTACCGCCTCCAGATCGAGGCCATCCTGCTCAGTTTCGCGGGGCTCGCCACGTACGCCGTGGTCGAGATCCTCGAGCGACGTCGCGCCGAACCCACCGCCGCGCGACGTTAGTCGCGCGCTGCCAGGCCCGGCGTCCGCCGGTGCAGGTGGTGGAGGCGGGTGTGCATGCTCTCCCCCATCTCCGGGACCACGACGTCCGCGACCCGATCGCGGAACCCGCGGGCGCGCATGTCGGCGAAGAACGCGTCCGTCGCCACGTACAGCCGGTCGGTGAGCCAGATGGAGCCACCGTCCGCGAGGTGGGCCTCGAGGAAGCGCGCCAGCGCCCCGTGCAGCGCGCGATCGTAGACGACGTCGGCCGCAAGGATCACGTCGAAGCGGCGCTCGAGCCGATCGGTGGTGAAGTCGAGCGCCACGCAGTCCCACGCCGATAGCCCGTTCGCCGCGGCGCTCGCTGCGGCGAACGACAGCGCCTCCGGGCAGCGATCGGCGAACCAGACGCGGCCGCCGTGGAGCGCCGCGGCCAGGCCGGCGAGCCCGAGCCCGCAGCCGAGGTCGAGGACGGAGCGCCCCACCAGGCTCGGGCCCGAGAGGAGCCCGCGCGCGACGGCCTCGGCGCCCGACCACACCAGCGCCCAGTAGGGCGGATCGACCGGGTCGCGCTCGGCCAACAGCGCCGCGCGGTCGACGTAGCGCTCGAGGTCGTCGACCTCGTAGAGGCGGACCGCGCGCGGCTGGCCGTCGGCCTCGCCCAGCACCACCGTCCTGAGCCGCGCGTCCATGCCCGCCAGCTTCATCGCTCTCCACCCCCGCCTCAGGCCGCGCCGCGGCTGTGACCCCGGACGAGCCCGCCGGCGACGAGGTGGGCGACCCGCAGCGGCTCCGGCAGACGGCCATGGATCGCGAGCCGCTCGATCACGCGTGCGCTCGCACCGAGTGAGATCCCCGCCCGCTGCACCCACACGCCCGCGATCGGCTCCATCGGACCGGCCGCCAGGATCCGCCGCCACTTGGCGACGCCGCCGGACACGCGCCCGCGGAGCGCCGACTCGATCGCGGCGAGGTCGGGGGCACGCCGGGCGACCACCAGCACGGGGACCGAGAGCTCCGCGTGCAGCGCGCCGATGTCCACCACGTTGAAGCCGGCCACGGCGATCCCCTGCAACATCACCAGCTGGAGCTGGGGCGCGAAGCGCGAGCCCCGCACCATCGCCGCGATGGCGCGCGTCGCGTCGCTTCCGTCGCGACGCACCGCGGTCGTGAGCACGCCGTCGAACCGGAGACCGGCGTAGACGACACCCACCACCGCGACCCTCCCACGCGCCGCCCGCTCGAACGGGCCGTCGTCGATCCCGATCACGTGGGACGGGGAGCGCTCGGCCTTGCCGGGGCGCCGCGGAGAGCGACTTGACTTCGCCTCGCTTACCGACCAGACAGTTGAGGGCGTCGTCTGGCTCGGCGTCGCCGTTGCCCGGGCTCCTCGTCCACCCACGACCATGCCTTTCGATCACGAGATCGGCGATCCACCGGGTTGGTGGGCCGGCGAGCACGAGGACGGCTACCACGCCTCTGCGCTCGAGGCCAGCGCGTCGCGATCCGTCGACGAAGACCCGCCCGGGCCGAGGCCGGCCGACGAAGACGTGCCGGAGCCGGAGCCGGCCCGGGCGGCGTCCGACCCCGCGCCGATGATCGCCCCCGAGGCCGTCCTCCCGGGGCGGCCGACGCTGGTCGACCTGCCGTCACCGTCGCGGGTCATCTCGGCGCTACCCGCCGACCAGCTCGAGCACTACATCATCGCCGGCATCCACCAGGACCGCAGCCCGGGGAACACCCTGGTGGTGCTCCATCCGGCGAAGCGTGTCCGGCTGCCGGACGGGCTCTTCGAGGGGCTCGCGGAGCGCGGCTTCGCGGTCCACGTAGTCGAGACCCACGCCGACCACCTGTCGAGCATCCGCCGCATCCGCGACAAGCTCGTCGAGCTTGCCGCCCAGCCGGCGCCGCTCGACGTCATCGTCGTCGGCGGTGACGGCACCCTCGACCACCACTTCCTGCTCGCCGCGTTCTACGCCTTCTATCCGGACCGCGTCCGCGAGCGGCCGGGTGTGATCCAGGTCGCAGGCATAACCCCGCAGGATCTCGCGCGGGTCTCCGAGGACCTCCGCCGCAGCTTCAGCCTCGACGAGCCGCTGCCCGCCGTCGCGCCCACCGACCCCAACGTCAAGGTGTGCTGGGTGCTGCGCGGCCAGATCGACCTCCTCATCCGCCGCGGCGCGAGCGCCAAGCGCATCGCCCGCAAGACCCGCCGCAAGCCGAACGACCCGTTGCTGCGTCTCGCCGTCCTCGCCGCGCTCTTCCCCACCAAGGTCACGCTGCAGGCGCCGTATCTCGACCTGGCGGGGCTGGCCGAGGCGTCGCAGGCCGAGACCTTCCGCGGGCTCTACCCGTGGATCCGCTCGATCGTCCCGTACCCGGCCGGAACCGCCGCCGACAACGCGGTCTTCGCCGGCGTTCCGGGCCTCTTGTTCGGGCTCTTCGCGCAGCCCATGCGCTCGAACCCGATCACGCGGGTGCTGGTCTCGCCGTTCTCGAAGCGCGCCCGTGCCCGCTTCATCGACTACTTCACCAAGCAGGCCACCATCGTCCCCGCGCGCATCTCGATCGCGCGCATCGACGGACGCTGGCAGCGGATCGGCAGCCACGCGGTCGGCGGACCCGGCTCCGCCGGGTTCTTCTCCGGCGACCTCGTCAAGAAGACCAAGACCCTGACCGGCTACCTGGCGCGGATCCCCAAGGTGGTGTTCGAGGAAGGCATCTTCGGCACCACCAAGCTGCGCGTCGAGGCCTTCGATCCGTGGGGCCGCTCGACCTCGGTGACCGAGGGAGGCCTCGCCGAGGGGCTGTTCTCGAACCGGACGTTCCTGGGTGGAGTCGGGTCGCTGCCCACGACTACGCCCACGAGCTTCGGCGGCGAGAGCTCGCTGCTCCTGATCCCGTCGATCGTCGGTCGCTCGCCAAGCGGCGCGCGCACGTTCTCGCTCCGTGGCGTCGGCGCCCTCGCCGAGGCCATCGTCAAGGGCATCCTCGCCCGCTTGCTCCACCACCTCGGCATCAACCCCGGCCGCCTCGCGGGCGAAGGCGAGATGTCGGTGCTGCAGCCTGCTCACCAGGTGGCGCTCAAGGAGGGCGGCCTGGTCTCGATCCACTACTCGTTCCAGGACGGCGCGCCGCGCGCCGCGCCGATCCAGATCAGCGGCGACCCGTTCCAGGCGCACTCCCTCGGGATCAAGGTGTTCTGGGGCCCCGTGCCACTGCTCGCGTCGCACGAGTCGCTGCTGCTCTCCAGCACCCGCAGCACGCTCACCCACTTGCGCATGCAGCAGTCGTACGGCCTCAAGATGGCCTACATCGGCGGCGTGCATTACTTCCGCCACGAGAGCGGGCCGGTGCGCCGTGACGAGATCGAGGCGCGCACCGGCCTGGTG
>CAYMQR010000093.1:0-12526 GCA_964392195.1 uncultured bacterium
TCTGGCCCTCGAGGCGCGGCGCGGTCAGGCCCTTGTGACGGCCGTCGGACGCGCCCTGCACCCCCCGGATCACGGCGTAGATCCGGTCGCCGTCCCGCTCCGCGTCGAGGCGCCGCTTGAGGACCACCGTGGCGAGCCCCTCCGCGATCGCGATCCCGTCGGCGTCGGCGGCGAACGCCCGCGAGCGGCCGCGCGGCGAGAGCGCGGTGGTCTTCGAGAAGCAGGTGTAGGCGAACGCCTCGTTGATCGGATCGACGCCGCCCGCCACCGCCACGTCGGCGGTGCCGTTGGTGAGCTCCTGGCACGCCAGGTACACCGCCGCGAGCGACGACGCGCAGGCCGCGTCGACGGTGAAGTTCACGCCGCCGAAGTCGAAGCGGTTCGTGACCCGTCCGGTGAGCACGTTGAGCAGCACGCCGGGGAAGCTGTCCTCGTTCCACTCGGGGAGCCGCTCGAGGAGCTCGTCGGGCGCCTTCTCGAGGAACTCCGGCAGCAACGCACGGAAGGCGTAGTGCAGACCGAGGCTTCCCATGCCGCCCCCCGCGCCGAGGAGCACGCAGGTCCGCGCGCGGGGCGGGTCGTAGCCGGCGCCGTAGCCGGCGTCCTTCATCGCCTGGTCGACGAGCTCGAGGGTGAGTAGCTGGATCGGCTCGACGCTCCGCAGCGTCGCGGGCGGGATGCCGAACTTGAGCGGATCGAACGGGATGTCGCCGACGAACCCGCCCCACTTGCTGTAGATCTTGTCGCGCGCCGACTTGTCCGGGTCGAACCAGCGCGCGGCGTCGAAGCGATCCGCGGGGACCTCGGTGATCGAGTCGCGGGCGGTCAGAATGTTGTGCCAGTAGGTGGCGATGTCGTTGGCGCCCGGAAGGAAGCAGGACATCCCCACCACCGCGATGTCGAGCGGCGGCGGGACCGGGATCGGCTCCTCGACGACGATGACGCTGGTCTCGCGCAGTCCGAGCAGGTGGCGTCCGGCCGCGCCGCAGAAGGCCTCCGCCGGCTCGGCGAGCTCGCGGACCACCAGACCGACGTGGATCCCCAGCTCCACCAGCGGCTCGGCGACCACCTGGAGCGCGGCCGCGCGCGCCGCGTCGGCGCGCCCACCGTCGAGCAACACCTGGAGGTGCGTGAGGTCTGCGCGGGGACGCCCCGGAGCGGCGAGGCAGCGCACGAGGTCGTCCCACAAGCCGAGGCTCGGCGAGGCGCCGCGAGCGCCCAGCGGGGTGGTCGGGAACAGGAACCGCCGCACGCCGCTCGCGAGAGCGTGCACCAGCCCCACCTCGCTGGTGACGGCGACGTACGCCTTGGCGCCGTGATGCTCCCACGCGGCGAGGTCGTCGAGGGACGCCTCGGGGATCAACGCGAGCGGGGGACGGACCCCCTCCACGATCGGCAGCCAGCGCGAGCTCTCGAGCGCGGTGCCTGCGCTGGTCAGGTCCACGCACCACGGACGGCCGGCCAGGCTCTTGGCGATCGCCTCGAGGGCGACGCGCGTGGCCTCGTCGGGGGGCCCGTCGAGTGGAAGCACCGGCACCGAACCGGCCGCAGACGCGTCCAGGGCGAAGCGCGGCCACGACTCGACGCCCTCGGCCGGGCTCTGCAACACCGGATAGGGAACGCCGAACGCGGGCGCCACACCGCCGCCCTGGACCAGGAAGTGCTGGACCGCGGCGCCGGTCGAGGCCTCGGCGCACAGCTCGCGAGTCCAGGCGAGCGCGCGAGCGACTGTCGGCGCCTTCGCGCGCCACGCCACCGCCAGCGTCGCATCCTCGGCGACCGGCCACGGATAGCGCTTCTCACCCGTCGACCAGCCGGCCAGCACCGTCTCCAGCACCGCCAGCCGCTGACCGCGGTTCTCCGCGGCCTCGAGACCTGCCGCGCCGAGGCGGTCCGCGAGCCGGTCGGCGGTCCGCGCGACACAGCGGAAGAAGTCGCCACCGCCCAGCGCGACGAGCCGGGTGTCCACGCCCTCGTGCTCGATGCGGTGCCGTAGACCCCGCGGCAGCGGCGACTCGCGGGTAAGCGAGAGCTGCCAGTCGAGGACCAACCCGTGTGCCCCCGCGACCAAGTACGCGCCAGCGCTCGCAGGGCCGACGCCGCCCCACGCGTAGACGGGACGCGCCTGCGCCCCGCGCAGGCGCTCGAGCAACGCGAGACTGGTCTCGCTGCCGACCCACCCCCCCGCCTCCGAGCCCTTGGCGATCACGAAATCGACCGGAAGATCGCCGATGAGACCCAGATCGGACGCCGCGGTCACGACCACGCCGAGTTGCCGGGCCACGCCGCGGCAGCGTGGAACGATCGTTCCGAACGACTCTTGTGACTCGGGTGTCAGGAGGATGACATCACAATTACCGAGACGCTCGAGCACATTCCGCTCGAACTCGCCGTCGCGGCCGTGCAGCATCACGCCGTGACGCTCGGGCGCGAACCGGACCAGCCGGTCGACGACGCCGAGCGCGCACTCGGTGTTGGTCAGGAACGTCAGATCCAGGATGCCGATCGCACCGGCGCGCGCCGCCGCGATCGGGATGCTGGGGTCCCAAGTCGCACCCGGCGAAACCGCCAAGGTAACGAATGGATGAGGCTGACCCTCGGGAACACTTGTCCCCCTCAGCAGATCCTGCCTCATGTCGACGAACCCTCGGTTGTGACGCGCTGCAAAAGCATACCAACCCACCGTCCGCAGTCGCAACCGCGGAGCCCCTGAAACCGACGACGTCGGTGAACCGCTCCGCGCCTCCCGAACCTAACGCGCAGCGCGCTCGGTGCGAACTGGATCACCTCGAGACAATCGCCAGAAGTTCTTGACATTTCGTGAAGAAATCGCGCCCGAGCGAGATGCGAACGGTGACATAGCAAGTCGGGTGCCGGGAGCGCAACCCTGCCGAGGGGGCGCGCCCCACGGATCGACACGCGCTGCGTCATGGGCGTGCACCGCAGGCCGCCGCGCCGGGGCCGGCGAGGAGGCGAACAGCGCACCGAGGGCTTGCCACGGCCACGTGGGCAGCGGGAACATGCTCGCTCGGGTGTGCACATCGCACCCCGGCCACCCGCAACGATGCTGCCCAAGCGACGAACGGACCTCGAGGTCCTGCGCACAGGACCCAGCGCGTTTCTGGTCGTCGACCCGCGCACGGGCGCATCCTACACCTGTGGGGCGGCCGAGAGGGTACTGCTGGCCCTCGTCGACGGTGAGCACGGTCCGCAGCAGATCGCCGCGGAGTACGCACGCAGGGTCGGGCGCCCGATCGAGCTGCGCACCGTCCGCGAGTTCATCGAGCAGCTCGAGAGCCTGGGATTCCTGACCGCCACGGGAGATCTCCAGCCGAGCACTGCCGCGGCGCCGACCGACGACGCCGACGCCGTCACGGCGTCTCCACCTCGCCACGCCGACGTGGTCAACCTGGTCTTCGATCTCCTCGCCGTGGCCTTCGGGTGGCTGTTCACGCCGTGGGCGACCTTGCCGATCTCGCTCCTCGCGGTCGTGGGTGGCGTCGTCCTGCTGCGTGGCTGGGACGACTACGAGACGCAGTTCGGCGTCCTGACCCGCACCCTCCCCATCTTCGCGCTCGCGCTCTTCTCGCTCGCGCAGACCGTGGTGTTCATGAACCTGCCGCGGGAAGTGGCGGTGGGGGTGGCCTGCAGGCTCCACGGCGGACGCGTGCGGCGCTTCCATCTCTACTGGTTCGCCGACCTCGTGCCGTTCGTGAACTGCGACACGGGCGACTCTCTCCACCGCATGAAGGGACGGGCGCGCTGGACCGTCCTGACCGCGGGCCTGTGGTGCCAGCTCGCGATCTTCGGCTTCGCGGCCCTGGCGTGGGGACTCACCGACCGCAGCACCGACCTGAGCCGCTTCTGGCTGCTGCTGGTGCCGCCGTGCGTCGTCGGGCTCGCCCTCCACGCCGTGATCTTCCTGCGCTACGACGGCTACCGGATCCTCTGCGCGTGGCTCAAGGACGGCCAGGTCCGCGAGCGCGCCGTCGGCGAGACCCGCGCCTGGCTGACCGGCCGAGCGGGACCCGCGGCGCTCACCGACCGGGAGCGGTTCTGGCTTCGTCTCTATGGCCTGGGCTATTACGCATTCAACGTGTCGATGCAGCTCGCCTTGCTGGTGGGCGGCGGCTACTGGCTGGAGTCGCGCTTCGGGCCGAGCGGGCTGGTCTTCGGGTGCGCGGTGTATCTCTGGGCGTTTCGCAAGGAGGTTGCGGCGATCATGACGGACAACGACGGATACCGCTGGGCGGTTCGCCACGGCGGCTCGAAGACCGTGAAGTGGGTGGTCCGGCTCGGGCTGCTGGTGGCGGTGGTCGTCGTGCTGCTGCTCCCGTACGACCGCGAGGTGGAGGGCGAGTGCCGGGTGGTGGCGGGTGCCGAGGTCGGTCTACGCGCCCAGCTCCAGGACGAGGTCGTCGAGGTGAACGTCTCGCCCGGGCAGGAGGTCGAGGCGAACCAGGTCGTCGCGAAGCTCAGTGGCCGCGACACCTTCACGCAGCTCCGCACCGCCGAGGCCGAGCTGAAGAAGGAGCAGGCCGAGCTCGACCGCTTGCTCAACGGCGTGCGGCCCGAGGACCTGGCGATCGCGGAGCACGAGCGGGATCTCGCCAAGACGGATCTCGCGTTCGCCGAGGACGAGCTCAAGCGCGAGCAGGCGCTCCTCTCCGGCAAGGCATCCACCATCGAGAAGGTCGAGACCGCGAGACGCAAGCGCGACGCGGCGCGCGACCGTCTCGACATCGCCGATCAGAACCTGGCGAAGCTGCGCCACGGCGCGCGCGCCGAGGACGTCGCGGCCCACGAGGCCGAGGTGGAGCGGCTCAAGGAGCGCGTCCGGTACTACTCGAGCCAGCAAGCGCTGCTCGAGATCCGCACCCCGATCGCCGGCCGGGTGATGACCCCGGACGTGAAGGAGCGCATCGGCCAGGTGGCCGACAAGGGGGATCTGATCGCGGTGATCCAGGACGACCGTCACCTGCGCGTCGAGGTCGCCGCCGAGGAGACAGCGGTCCCCGAGGTCAAGGAGGGCATGCCGGTCAACGTCCGGCTGCGCGGCCACAACGGGCGCCTCATCACCGGCAAGGTGGCGAGCGTGATCCGCACCGCGACCCCCGAGAGCGAGTTCGCCATCGACGCCTATCGCACCGACCGCGAAGCGCACATGCAGCAGTCGATGAAGCAGGGCGACGAGACCTACCAGGTGCGGGTGCTCGTCGAGCTCGACTCCACCGGCGAGCGGCTCAGCCCAGGGATGACGGGATTCGCGCGGATCGTGGTCGGCCCCGACACCTTCGGCCGCGCGCTGGTGCGCCCGATCCTGCGCTACCTCCGCACCGAGGTCTGGTCGTGGCTGCCGTGATCGGCTGAGGCCGCGCCTCACCCCTTCAGCGTACGACGGGGCCGCCGCCGCGGGGACCGCCGATCGCGCGCGCCAGGTCGAACTGCGACCGGTCGTAGCTCGCCAGCGAGTCCGTGAGCGCGCTCTGCGCCCGGGTCAGGTCGAGCTCGGCGCGCAGCACTTCTTCCTGGAGCGCGGCGCCCTCGCGGTAACGCACCTTGACCAGCTCGTAGGCCTCGGCGCTCGCCTGCACCTCGCGCACCGACGACGAGATCGTCGCGGCCGCCGCCTGCGCGCTCCGATACGCCTGCACCACCTCGGACGCCACCATGCGCGTCACCTGCGTCTCGACGACCTCGGCCTTGCGGCGGGTGGCGCGCGCCTTGTCGAGCTGGGAGAGGTTGGTCGGATCCAGCGACCACTGGGCCGCGGCGCTGTAGAGCTCGCGGTCCTGGAGGTCACGCGGGTTGGTGCCGAAACCGCCGTACTCCGCGCTCAGCTTCACCTGCGGGATGATCCAGCGGTTCTCCCAGTACCCTTCGTTCTCCTGCGTCGCGGCGAGCTCGCGCCCGGCCTGCGCCACCTCGGGCCGGTTGGCGACCGCCTTGCGGACCAGCTCGTCGAGGTCGCCGAGCGGGATCAGCTCGACCGCGACGATCGAGTCCTCGGCCGGCACCAGCTCGATGCTCGGCGGCAGTCCGAGCAGCTCGACCAGCTTGGCCGACGCCACCGCCACCAGCCGCCTCGCCTCGAGGACGCCGCGCTCCGCCTCGGCCAGCTTCGCCTGTGCGCGGAGCAGGTCGACCTCCAGGCCCACGCCGCTGGACACGCGTGTGAGCTCCAGGTCGACGAGCTCGTGGCCGTGGCGCACCGAGCTCTCGGCGATCCACAGCTGCGCGCAGGCCTCGACGAGGTCGAAGTAGCCGGTCGCCGCCGCGTGCAGGCTGTCGTTGGTGGTGACCCGGATCGCCTCGAGCTCACCCTCGAGGTGCGCCTGGGCGGCCTGGAGGGTAAAGACGGCCGCGGCGAGGTCGTAGGTCAGCTCGATCTTGGGGCCGATCAGGGTGTTCTGGTAGTTGGCGTCGAAGAACCGCCCCGCCGTTCCCTGGGTGTAGCCGTTGAGGAGGCCGAACTTCGCCTGCGCGCTGAAGCTCGGCAGCAGCGAGTCGCGGACGATGCGGCGCTCCGCCTCGGCCGCGGCAGCGTCCTGCTGAGCCGAGCGGATGTCGAGCGCCTCCGCGCCCACGGTCGCGAGCAGCTCGGCGAGCGCCAGCGGCCGCGCGTCGGGGAGACCCGTCGCGAGCGGCATGCCGACGTCCCGGATCGTCGCGTCCGCAGGCGGTACGCCGTTCGCGAACGACGGCGCACGCGCCTCCACCGGCGACGGCTGCGCCGCCGGCTCCGCCGCGGCGGGTACGTCCGCTCCAGGGGCCGCGATGGCCTCGCCGGCCCCCGCCTCCGGCCCACCGACCGCGCCGGCGGGGGTCGCCCCGGCCGGCGGGATCCACACCGCCGGATCGGGCGGCGTGAGGTCGACCGGATCGACGAACAGACAGCCGCCGGCTCCCAGCGTGGCCCACATCGCCAGTGCCCCGGGCGCAGCCACGCGCCACCTCCTCAACGGATCCCCCTGGCGGTCGACACGTGGCTTGGTCGGAACACGGGCGCGGACGGACGAACGGTGGCGAGCCTACGGACGAGCGCGCTTCTTGTCCAGCCACACATGCCGGCCAGGATCAGGCAGCGAAGGAATCGGCGCGCCCACGGCGCTCGGGTTCCCGGAGTCTCCTGCCGCATGCTAGCTTCGGCCGATCCCGTCACCGGGATGGCTCTCCACCTTCCCCTTCGAGATCAAGGTCATGAGTGACGCAGCGGACACCGGGCTCGGGCTGGCCGGGAAGCACGTGGTGGTGCTGGGGGTCGCGGATCCGTCGAGCCTCGCGTGGGCGATCGCCAAGGCCTTCGCCGCCCGTGGCGCGCGGGTCCGGATCGGGTACCAGCAGAAGTTCTTCAGCCGCGTGCGGTTGCTTCTCGCCGACCAGCCCACCATCGAGGGAATGCGCTGCGACGTCACGAACGAGGACGAGCTGGCCGCGTTCTTCGGCCGCTTCGAGAGCGACCCGGTCGACGTCCTGGTCCACGGCGTGGCGTACGGCCCGCCCGAGTTCTTCAACGCGCCGCCGTCCCACGTGAGCGCGGCAGGATACGCGCTGGGCCTCGAGATCTCGTCGCACTCGCTGTCGACGATCGTCCGCCACGCCTCACCGTACCTGCGCGAGTGGGCGAGCGTGATAACCCTCACCTTCCAGGCCTCGCAACGCGCCATGCCGATGTACGGCACCATGGGCATCGCCAAGGCCGCGCTGGAAGCGACGGTCCGTTACCTCGCACTTGAGCTCGGGCCGCGCCGCGTCCGCGTCAACGCCATCTCGCCCGGCCCGGTCCAGACCGTCGCCGCCCTCGGCGAGATCCTCGCCTTCCTCAAGGAGCCCGACGCCGCGCATCACCAGCGCGGCCAGCTCACGCGCCTCGCCGTCGAGGCCGCGCGAGCCGAGCTCGGTCCCGGGAACCACGAGGACATCACGATCGCCACTGCGGCGTGGCGTCACGTGCAGGACGACTTCGCGTGGCGCTCGGCGCTCCCCGACGTGATCTCGCAAGAGGACGTCGCCGGCTCGGCGCTCTTCCTCGGTAGCGACCTGGCACGCAAGATCACGGGCCAGGTGCTGCACGTCGACTGCGGGCTCTCGACCGCGCTGGTCCTCTGAGATCCCTCGCCCATCCGCCCAGCGCGGAGCGAGCGGCGCCATGCGCAGACCCGATCGCGCGGACCCCGCCCCGGCCAGCCACGCTGGGAAGCTCGGGTGGGCGCTGCTCGAGAGCGCCGCTCGCCACCCCGGGCGGGTGATCGGCGCGGTCTAC
The DNA here is from genome assembly GCA_964392195.1 of uncultured bacterium. Taxonomy (GTDB): domain Bacteria; phylum JADJOY01; class JADJOY01; order JADJOY01; family JADJOY01; genus JADJOY01. Next base: position 8,264 of record CAYMQR010000093.1, read on the forward strand.
GTCGTATTCGCCCTGCTCTTCTTCGGCTACGCGATCGGCCACGGCGCGCACCGCGGGCGGCTCGTCGCGGGTGACGCGCTCTTCTACTACGCCTACGTCCCGTCGCTGCTGATCGACCACGACGTCGACCTGACGAACGACCTCGAGACCCTCCGCGGCGACGCGCCGCAACCGCTGAAGTGGCAGCGCACCGCGACCGGCAAGGCGTCGAGCCCGTTCGCCGTCGGGAGCGCGCTCGTGGCCATGCCGCTGGTCGCGCTCGGGATCGCGCTCGACGCGGCGCTCGGCGCGCGCGCCGACGGCTACGGCTGGTGCGCGCAGGCGGGCATGTGCCTCGCGGGGATCGTCTACTCGGGGCTCGGCGCGGTGCTGCTCGTGCGGCTGGTGAGGCGCTGGTTCGACGCGCCGATCGCGCTGGTCGCGACGCTCGCCACGATCCTCGCGACCCCGCTCGTCTACTACACGCTGGTCTCGCCGACCTACGCGCACGCGGGCTCGTTCTTCTTCGTGACCGCGTTCCTGAGCGCGTGGCTCGGCGCACGCGAGCGTCTCGCGGGCCACCCGGCGCTGCTCGTCGGACTCACCGCCGGGGCGATGACGTTGGTGCGGTGGCAGGACGTGCTGTTCGTGGCGGTGCCGGCGCTCGAGCTGCTCACCCGGTTCGCGAGGCGCGGCGCGACGCCCCGGGAGCGGCTCCGGGTCGTCCGCTTCGCCGCGCTCGCGGGCCTCACCGCGGTGCTAGCGTTCACCCCGCAGATGTGGGTGTGGCACGAGATCTACGGGAAGTGGCTGACGGTGCCGCAGGGCGACACGTGGGTGAGGTGGACGCGTCCCGATGTCGTCGCTGCGCTGGTCTCGCTGGACGCCGGCGGGCTCTTCACCTGGACACCGCTCACGCTCGTGGGTGTGCTCGGGTTGGCGTCGTTCCGGCGTCGGGATCCGGTGCTCGCCGCGGGGCTCGCCGTCGCGTTCGCGCTGCAGCTCTACGTCGAGGGGACCGTCCACCACGGGCTCGGCTCGGCCTACGGTTCGCGGCGACTGGTCGGGGCGACCGCGATCTTCGCCATCGGCTTCGCGGCAGTGCTCGACGGGCTCGCCGCGCGCCGCAGGCACGCGCTCGCGCTCGGGCTCGCGGCCGTGCTGGTGGCGTGGAACGGCCTGCTGCTGCTCGAGTACCAGTGGCTGGTGCACACGCCCGGCCGGCGCGGCCCGTACCCGACGCTCCGCGAGCTGGTCGCGCACACGCCGTTCCGACGCTGACGCCCTCAGCGCGCGTGCCCGCGCTCGGCGTCCGCGACGGCCTGGTGCGCGAGCTCCTCGACCACCCCGGCCTGCGCGTCCCAGGTGAACTCGCGCAACGCGCGGGCGCGGGCGGCCGCCCCCATCTCGCGGGCACGCGCCGGATCGTCGAGCAGCCGCTCCATCGCCGCGGCCAGCTCGCCCACGTCGCCGTCGCGCACCAGGAACCCTTCCGCGCCGTCGCGCACGCAGCGCTCGAGGGCCTCGAGGCGCGTGGTGATCACCGGCAGCCCGCTCCCCATGTACTCGAAGAGCTTGATCGGCGACCAGAAGAAGCCCACCGCGAGGTCGGCGTGGCGCCCGGTGGCGAACGGTGCGACGCCGACGTGCGCGGCGCGCAACACCGCCGGCACGCGCTCCGGCGGGAGCGCCCCGGGTGCCCACACGCGATCGCGTAGGCCCAGCTGCCCCGCGAGCGCGAGCGCGGGCGCGCGCTCGGGTCCGTCGCCCACCAGCGCGATCGCGAAGCCGCGCCGCCCCTTGGCCGAGAGCACCCGAGCGGCCTCCACGAGCTCGCGCGCGCCGTGCCACGCGCGAAAGCTCGACACCAGCACGAACACCATGGTGTCCGGTGAAAAACCGAGCTCGGCGCGCTCGCCGTCGGGTCGGTGGCGGGCCGGATCGAAGCCGTTCGTCACGACGCGGAAGCGGCCGGCGCGACGCGCGGGCTCGACCAGGTAGGGCGACGTCGCGTAGACGAACGCGGCGCGATCGAGCAGCCACTCGCGGTAGCGCTGGACCGGCCGCCCCGGGATCCAGCCGTCGATCCGGCCCCGCAGCGAGCCCGGCGGATCGAACGCGGGCGAGTTCACCTCGAGCAGCGCCGGAAGGCCGAGGCGCGCCGCGGCACGGATGCCGGCTCCACCGAAGCTCGAGTAGCGCTCCACCACCACCTGCGCGCGGCAGCGGCGCGCTTCGCGCGCGACCACGCCCGCCGCGCTCCATTCCAGGTAGCGCTGCTCGAAGAGGCCGCGGCGCCGTACCCACAACACGCCGTCGCGATGCTCCTCGCCACGGCCCCGTACGACCGCGGTCACCACGTGGCCGCGCAGCGCCAGGGCCCTCGTCAGCTCGGCGGTGTGCGACGACCCGCCGTCCTGCCCGGGCACCCGCACGCCGGGCGCAACGTAGAGGATGCGCAGCGCGGCACCGGCCGCGCTCATCGTCCCGAGCGGAGCGCGAGCGGATCGAGGAGTGCGAGCGCGCGGCGGTCGAGCCGCCAGCGGTCGCCGGCCGCGCGCAGCGCACCGCTCTTCCGCCAGCGCGCGAGCTGCGCGGCCAGGCCGCGGTTCGAACCGACCACGGCCTGCCAGGCCACGGCGAGCTGCGCCGCAGCGAAGCGTTGCGGCAGCAGGTCGAAGAACACCGGCGTGCGGCCGAGCCGATCGCGCAGGTGCGCGACCGACCACGCCACCAGCTCGCCGTGATCGAACGCCAGCGCCGGCAGCTCGTCCGGCGCGAACCATCCGACCTCGCTGGCGTCGTCACCGGCGGTGGCGGCCGCGCGGCCGGGCGTGGTCGCCGCGACGTAGAGCGCCGTGACGGTGTGCCCGCGCGGATCCCGTCCTGGTGTGCCGACGACGCCGACCTGCTCGATGCGCGGCTTGCGCACGCCGGTCTCTTCCTCGAGCTCGCGCGCCGCGGCCACCGGGAGGTCCTCGTCGCGATCGACGAAGCCGCCCGGCAGCGCCCAGGTCCCGGCGAACGGCGGTCGTCCGCGCCGGATCAGCAGGATCTCGAGCCGCGCGCGCGCCGTGAGCGCGGAGAGCCTGAGCAGCGCGACGTCGGCCGTCACCGACGGGCGAGGCCAGGGATAGGCGTAACGGCCCGGCCGTGTGACCGGCCCCGAGGTCGGCTGGGCTCTGCTCATGGCGAGCGAGGATTTCCGCGCGTCCGGGTGGACGTCAAGGTCGAGCCGGGCTCGGGATGCGTCGCGCCGGGCGCGCGGGTGCGCCGGGCGCGACGCAGCCTCCCCTCGCTCGCGCTCGCCGCCGCCGTGGAATCCGCTGCGATGTCGCTCGGCCGAGCGCGACGCACGGCCGGGTCGACCGCGGCACGCGCCTTGCGCACCGGGCGCCCGCCATGTCCGATCCGTCCGCCGCATCGGCCGGCGTCGAGCTGCCCGCCGCGCCGTCCGGCGCGCGCGACACCGCGTGGGTGTGGTCCGCCACCTTGCAGGGCGTCGCGGGCCATCCCATCCGGGTGGAGGTCGACGCACGCAACGTGGGCCTGCCGTCGTTCCAGACCGTCGGTCTGCCCGACGGAGCGGTGCGCGAGGGGAAGGACCGCATCCGCGCCGCGATCATCAACTCCGGCTACCCGTTCCCCAACGGTCGCGTGACCGTGAACCTCGCGCCCGCCGACCTGCGCAAGGACGGAACCGCGCTCGACCTGCCGATCGCGGTGGCGCTGCTCGCCGCGAGGGGCGAGATCCCGGAGACCCGCCTCGACCAGCACCTGATCGTCGGCGAGCTCGGCCTCGACGGCTCGATCCGCCCGGTGCGCGGCGCGCTCTGCCTCGCAGCCGCCGCCCACCAGTCCTCGCTCGTCAACGTGATCGTCCCCGCGGAGAACGCGGTGGAAGCCGCGTTCGTGGAAGGGATCCGCGTGCTCGCCGCCCACGACCTGCGCGAGGTCGCGGCGCACCTCGCGGGGGTCGCGGAGCTCACCCACGTCTCGAGGAGCGCCACCGTCCTCGAGGACCTGACGCGGCCGCGCGCGCCGGATCTCACCCGCGTCCGCGGCCAGGCCGCGGCCAAGCGCGCGCTCACCATCGCGGCCGCGGGGAAGCGTTTGGCCCGACGGTAGGCCACGGCGAGATTGATCATCGTATTCAGCGTCGTGCGATGTCGCTGTCCATGGATTTCTCGTTGCCGGTCGAGAGACGATTCGAGGATTCGTATCGCATCGGGGAAGCGATTCGCTTCCGTGTAGGCGGAACCGAGGTTGGCCATAATGGCGAAG
>CAYMQR010000094.1:0-12462 GCA_964392195.1 uncultured bacterium
TTTCAATCCCCCCGCCCCGTCGGGAGTGAATCCCGACGGGGCCCCACCCCCGAGGCGCGTCGCGTCGCTCGCGGCGTCGCGCTGCGACGCGCCTCTCGCCACGAGTCACTCGTGGCGACATGCAACGTCCGATCGATAGGCTCGCGGCGCGAGGCGGGCGCGCGCGATCCCGACCTCCAGGCGACGCGGCGCAATCTGCCGCTCCGGGGCCGCAGGTGGCACGCCGGGACCAACCAGCACTCCCCCCACCTCGCAATATTGTTGAGAATCTTCAGAGGCATTCACCTTGCAAACGCAGTGCGTCACGAGGTCCCACTTCCCAGGAGGATGCCCCGTGAGCGCCGGCCGAGCGTACAAGTCCGCCGTGGATGCGTTCGATTTCTTCGAGGTGAAGGTCGTCTGTCGTGACTGCGGTCACACCGACGAGCACCACATGGTCCGTACCTGGTGGAGCGCGCCGAACCGCACCGCCGGCTGGGACGCGCCCACGACCTCGGGCAGCACCTATTCGGTGGGCGCCACGCTCAAGGGGCTCAACGCTCGTCGCACCCGCTTCGGCGGCGAGTCGCGCTGCACGGCCTGCGGCACCAGCATGAAGTGGGCGATCATCGGCGAGCGTTCGCGGGTGGTCTCGATCACCCTCTCCGACCCGCTCGAGCCGCTCCGCCTCGTGGTCCGCGAGCATCCGCCGAGCACCGACGCTGACACCCGGCCGTCGGGTTCGTGACGCCCGAGCGTCGCCCTTCGTCTCGTCCCGCGCTTTCCATCCCGGTCCCCGCTGTGCGATCCCTCCGCGGATCGCATCGCGGGAGACCTCCATGAGCAACTACTCCGAGATCGTCGTCGAGGTGGCGGATGGCGTCGCCACCCTCACGCTCAACCGCCCCGAAGAGCGCAACGCCATGACGCCCGCGATGGGCGAGGAGGTGCGCGACGCGTGCCGCGCGCTCGCGGCGCGCTCGGACCTCCGCGCGGTGATCGTGACCGGGGCCGGCTCCGCGTTCGCGGCGGGCGGCAGGTTCGACTTCATCGAGGAGGTGACCACCCTGTCCCCCGAGGAGCGGCGCCTGCGCATGAAGTGGTTCTACGGGCTCTTCCTGGCGATCGCGGAGGTCCCGGTGCCGACGATCGCGGCGATCAACGGCCACGCGATCGGCGCCGGGCTGTGTTTCCCCCTCGCGTGCGACCTGCGCATCGCGGCCGAGGGCGCCAAGCTCGGCCTCAACTTCGTGACCCTCGGTCTCCACCCCGGCATGGGCGGCTCGTTCCTCTTGCCGCGTCTCGTGGGTGTCGCGCGCGCGGCCGACCTGATCCTCACCGGACGGCTGATCGATGCCCGCGAGGCCCGCGAGATGGGTGTCGTCAACGAGGTGGTCGCCCCCGAGGCGCTGCTGCCACGCGCCCGCGAGCTCGCCGCCCAGATCGCGCGTAACGCGCCGATCGCCGTCCGCCAGGCCAAGGAGTCGCTCTACAAGAACCTCGGCGCGACCCTCGACGAGGCCCTCGACCGCGAAGCCTTCTCGCAGTCGATCGACTACGGAACCGCCGACCTTCGCGAAGGCATCACCGCCGCTCGCGAGAAGCGCAAGCCCCGCTTCCGCGGGGAATAGCGCGCGCCGCGCCTCATGGCGCGAAGCCGAGCGCGCCGAAGTACGTGGGGTCGAGGAGCGAGTCGCGGGGCATCGACGCCCAGGTCAGCCACCCGGCGCCGCGTTCACCGGCGGTGACGTGGCGGGCCAGGTTGAGGCGCCAGCGTTCGCCGGATGCCGGCGGCGCGCCGCGGCCGAGCGCCGCGAACGGGATCGAGAGCTCGGCGCTCCACGACTCGCCGTCGCGCGCGACGGCAGCGAGGAGCCCGTCCGCGTTCCACGCGACGCCGCGCCCGCCGTGCTCGCGGTCGTACACCGCGCCGGCGGCGTTCACGATCACCTGGAAGTACGGCGCCGCGTCTTCACGGCCTCCGCTCGCTTCGCCCGGTGGCGCGAGGAAGACCTCGACGTCGTCGTCTTCCCAGATGCGGTCGCCGTCGCGCTCGCGCACCTCGCCGCGCAGTCGTCCGGGGTCGGGCTCCGCGCACCGGAACGCCACGTAGAGCCGCTCACCGTCGTCGGCCAGCCACGCGAGCGTGGGTCGGGACGGCGGCTCGGGTGCGTCCGGTAGTGAGACGAACGCGGAGATGGGCGGGAAGAGCCGCCACACGAGGTCGTCCAGCCTCCCGTCGATCACCGGTGCGGGATGGGCCGCCTGGACCTCGACCGACGGCGGCGTTCGGAACGCCTCCTCCGCGACGCCCCCGCTCCCAGGTCCCGCCGGCTCGAGATCGGGCACGAGCTGGTGCTCGCGAAGCAGCCGCGCGGCCTCCTGTGCGGCGATCAGGTGGCCGGTGCCGTTGGGATGCCATGCATCGGTCGCGACCAGGCGTAGCTCCGCCGGCGGCACCGCGCGGAAGGACTCGGCGAGATCGAGGGTGGGAATGCCGAGCGCGGCACCGATCTCCTCGATGCGGCGCCGCACCCTCTCGAGCCCGTCGTCGGTGGCGCCGAGCATCGGGAACACCAGCATCGCCGTGCGCGCGCCCGACGCCTCCGCGAGATCCCGGATGCGCGCGAACGCGGCGGCGTTCCGGTCCGCCTGGGGATCGAGAATCGGTGCCGACGCGGCCGCTCTCGAGACCCGCGCGGTGGCGCGGTTCGCCAGCCGAGCCAGCGCGGATCGCTCGGTGATCGCGCGCGCCAGCGGTCCCGCGCCGAGCACCAGCGGCACGAGCGGCGGCGCGTACTCGCGGATCACGGTGCCGTCCGCCGTGGTGGTCTCGAGCTGACGCGGGCCGAGGTCGTTGGCGCATGCGGCGATCAGCACCACGTCGGGCTGGATCGCGAGGCCCTGGCGCTCGAGCCAGATCGCCTCCTGACGCGCGTTGTAGCCGATGGTGCCGCCGTTCCAGACCTCGACATGGCTCGCGGCTCCACCGAGCAGCTCCTCGAGCACCCGCGGGTAGGTGCGGTCGAGCGGGATGCCCGCGCCGTAGGTGATCGAGTCACCCAGCGCCAGGACGCGGAAGGTGCCGGCCGGCTTGGCGAGCGGGCGCTCCACGCCGCGGAAGCCGTGGGAGTCGTGGGAGATCTCCGCGAGCCGCGCACCCGGCGCCCGTTCGTAGCCGAGCTCGCCCGGTGCGGGGCGGTGCAACACGGCGCGAACGTCGCCGGGCGGGAAGCGCAGCTCGGTGACGAGCCGAGGGCGCTCGGCGAGACGCGAGAGCCCTTCGCCCACGAGCAGCGCGACGCATGCGGCGACGACCACGCGTACGAGCGCACGGCTTCTTCCGGGCTTCGCGGCTGCGCCGGTCAATCGTCACCCCCGGCGCGGGGCTCGGCCGACCGATCCCGCGATTCCAGGAGCCACGCGGCGCTGCGCGCGTAGTCGCGCACCACCGGATCCGGGTCGGCGGCGCGGGCGGCGATGGCCTCGGCCGCGGCGCGCTCGCGCGGCGCGCGCGCATGCAGCAGCCAGGCCGTCCAGCGCGACGTCGTGGGATCGGCGCTGTCGAGAAGACCCGCCGCGCAGACGGCGACGGGCGCGTCGAGCGTCGCGAGCGCGCGCGCGGTGCCCATCGCCACCCACGGGTCGGGATCGGCGAGACGTGGGCAAAGAGCCCGCACGGTGGCGGCGTCCAAGGGGCGCTGCGCCGCCAGCGCGACCACCGCGGCGCCGCGAACCGGCGCCAGCGGATCGGCGAGCGCCGCCGTCACCGTCTCCACCGCCGTCGCGCTCGCGTGGGTCGCGAGCCGGGCGAAGGCGGAGAGGGCCGTCAGGCGCGGCGCGAGCGAATCACCGCGCAGCGCCGCGACCAGCGCGGGCTCGGCGAGGTCCGCATAGGTCTCGTCCGCCGACACCAGCCCGGAGGCCGCCCGGACTCGTACACCCACGTCGGCGTCGCCGAGACGCGCGGCGAGCGCCTCGCGAGCGCCCGGGCGCGTGGCTGCCCAGCGCGTGAGACCTTGCACCGCGGCGAGCCGCACCTCCACGTCGGGGTCCGCGCTCGCCTTCACCAGTGCCTCCAGCGCCGCGGCGACCGACGTGCTCATCCCGCCGAGCGCGACGCACGCGCGGCGCCGCTCGAGCGGCGTTCCATCGGCGAGCAGCTCCGCGAGCGGTCGGACCGCCGCCTCGCCCGCCCGCGCGAGCGCGGTGACCGCCTCCTCGGCCGGCTGCATTCCGCCCGCGCGCAGCGTGTGCATCCACGTGGCGAGGTCGTCCGCGGCGCGCACCGAGGGCCCCCACGCAGCGCACACGACGACGATCACCGCGAGCCGCGCGCGCGGGCGTGCGCCGAGCGTCACGGCGTCTCCTCGGTGGCGTGCCGAAACGGCGCGAGCCATTGGGCATCGGTCACGCTCCACAGCCGCTCGGGATACGCGTCGACCCCGCCGTCGCGGCCGTTCCAGCGCCAGCTCGCCTCGCTCAGCGCGCCCACGCCGTTGAGCACGAGCGCAACCCCGAGCGACGCGATCCCGGTCCACCGCACTCCGCGTCCACAGGGTGCCGCGGCGGGGACCACCAGCGTGGCGGCCGCGAACCACCACGGCACGAGGTCGGTGGTCATGCGCGCGCCGAAAGAGTGGCCGCCCCACCACTGCGGAAACGCGCCGACGACGAGCAAGTGCGCGACGGTGAGCGCGGCCGTCGCCGCCACGAACACGGATGCCTCGAGACGCCCGCGGGCACGCCACGCAACCGCGAAGATCCACGCGACCCACGGCACGTGGACGAGCGTGCCGCGCGACGGGCTCACCAGGTTCCCCGCGAGCCCCAGCGGCAGCCCCACGAGCTCCAGGCGGTCCGCCGCGTAATACGGCGGCACCAGGGTTCCGCGCGTCGCGAGCGACCAACCCACGAACGGTACCAGCCACAGCGCGGCCGCTGCCGCCAGCGCCGCGAGCGCACGTGGCGACCGCGAACGGAGCAGCACGAGACTGGCCAGCGCCACGCACGAGAGCGCGGCGGTGGGCCGGAAGAGATACGCCCAGGCCAGCAGGCCGCCGAGCAGCCAGCCGTTCGCCGCGCGGCCCTCCCGTTCGCGGGCCAGGACGTGCCAGAGCGCGAAGCTCACGCACACCAGCGCGCCGTCGTGCGACCACAGCCCGCGCGACGCGGTGCTCGCGAGCTGGGAGCCCAGCATCACCGCCACCACCAGCGCGGCGCTCGCCGCCGCGCCGAGCCGCATCCGCGCCATCGCATGGAACGGCACAGCGAGCAGCGCGGTCGCGAGCGCGGCCAGCACCCGGTTCACACGCCGCTCGGCACGCGGCTCGTAGCGCCCGAGCGCGTCCACCGCAGGCCACCCGAGCCCGCGCGCGATCGCCGCCGCGGGCGCCGCGGCGATCGCCGTGCCGACCGGGAACAGGTGGTAGTAGTGCCCGCGCGCCACCTCGATCCGGTAGTCGGGCGAGCGCGCCGCGTCGCCCGGCACCAGCTCCGTCTCCGGGTCGAGCGCGAGCCCATCGAGCCTGAGCGTGCCGGCTCGCGCGAGCGAGTCGGACGCCATCAGCAGGTACTTGTGGTCGGTGATCTGCACCGCCGGACACGCGAGATAGACGGCGAACATCGCGCCCGCGAGCGCGAGGCCGCGCAGCGCATCGAGCGACTCGAGCCGAGGCGCGCTCTCCGCTCGCGGCAGCGCGCTGGTCACGTCCATCCGGTCACGCTACATGAACGTGCGTGAAAGCTGGCATCCGGTCGATCCGCGTGCCCCTCGGGCGCGGCGCAGCGCTGGTCGAAGGCGTGTTCGTCGATCGGCCGAACCGCTTCCTGGTGCGCGCCGAGCTCGACGGCGCGCTCGTCGAGGCGCACCTCGCCGACCGTGGGCGCCTCACCGAGACGCTCGTGCCGGGAGTGCGGATCGTGCTCGCACGAACGCCGGGGGCGACGCGCAAGACCCAGTTCCAGGCGGTGGCGGCGTGGCGCGCGGGCGTGTTGGCGTCGGTCGACACCCAGCTCCCCAACCGGCTCGTGCACGCGGCGCTCGCGGCCGGCGCGCTCGAGCCGTTCGCGGCATACGGCCAGGTGCGCCCGGAGTTCAAGCTCGGCGCGAGCCGCTTCGACTTCGTGGTCACGGACGCCGCGGGAGCGCGCTGGATCATCGAGGTCAAGAGCGCGGGGCTCGAGATCGACGGGATCGGGCTCTTCCCCGACGCGCCGACCAGCCGCGGCCTGCGGCACCTCGAGGAGCTCGCCGAGCTGGCGCGCTCGGGGCAGCCGGCGGCGGTGGTGTTCGTGGTGGGCAGCGCGCGTGCGCGCGCGATGCGCGTGCATCACGCGATCGACCCCGACTTCGCGGCGGGGCTCGTGCGTGCGGCCGCGGCCGGGGTTCACGTCGCGGCCTACGCGTGCCCGCTCACGCTCGAGGGCATCACCCTCGGCCCGCGCATCCCGATCCTCGATCTCGCCGGCTGACCGTCGGTCGATCGCGGGCGGCCGACGGAGCGGCCGCGCTCCAGCGCGACGGTCCCGCGCGTGACGGACACGCTCGCGCCGATCGAACCCGATCCCGGGCGGCCTCGCGGCCGCCCCTACGCTGCCACGCGGCGCCCGATCGGCGTCGCACGCGTACCGTAACATTCCATCTGCACCGCAGGTGTAGGGGCGAGCGCGAGCTCGCCCGATTCCTCGATCGGCGACTTCCACACGCGGTCGCAGTACCTCGCGACCGCTCTCAGTGACCGAGCCAGCGCGGCACGACCTGCATCAGGTACGCGACCGCGAGCCCGACGTAGCACGCGCACACCGCGATCAGCACGACCGCGCCCCGCGGGGCGGGCGCGGCGGCGCTCGGCACCATCCGCGGCAGCAGCCGGTAGTTCACCAGCACCAGCGCCCCCGAGTAGAGCACCGTGCCCACGAACCCGATCACGGCGGACGTCAGGATCAGCGCCTGCGGGCTCTTGCTCATCATGGTCACGCAGCTCACCAGGGTGAGCACGACCACCCAGCCGAAGTACGTCGTTCGATAGTCGAAGCGCCGGGCGAGCGCGGGCACGAACTCGCGGCTCATCTCGGTGTGGGTGTGGGCCACCGCGTCGACGGTGGCGAGCCAGGTGTCGGCGAGGAACGCCGCAGCGACCACCAGGAAGAGCCGCCGCCCCGTCTCACCCCACGAGAGCGCGAAGAACTCGGCCTGCAGCGTGACGAGCTGCTGCTCGGTCGGTACCAGCCCCTTCGGTAGCAGCACCGCGTAGGCGAGCAGGCAGGTCGCGAACGTGGTGGCCAGGTTGCCCACCACCCCGACGCCGGCGTCGAGCCACAGGAACCGGTTCCAGCTCCGCGCGCGCTCGGGAAGGTCGGGCTCGTCGGCCGGCCCGAAGCCCGCGTCCTCGATGAACTCGCCCTTCCCCGTCACCGGACTCGTCACGCGCCCCATGCGCGACGCCATGCCCACGCCCTTCTCGCGCAGCCACGACGAGTAGAAGAGCGTCCAGAACCCGCCCAGCCCGGCGAAGGTGATCGCGGTGAGCAGCTTGGTGGCGTCGGCCGGGTCCCACGGGTGGGCGAGCTCGCGATCGAGCCCGAGGATGCCGAGCGTGAAGGCGGGGATCTTGGCGCGCACGGTCGCGTGCATCGTCGCCCACAGCAGCCCCACCACCGTGGTGATCGCGACCACGCTCATGAAGCGCTCGATCAGCGTGTACGCGGCCTTCGAGAAGATCAGCGCCAGGAAGAAGACGCCCACCGTGGCGAAGCCCCACGCCACCGGCGTGCCGACGCCAGTGAGCGACGCGATCGCCTCGCCGCCCGCGGACGCGAAGCCGCCGAACCACAGGAACGACGCTGCCATCAAGAGCCACAGCCCGAACGCGAACCCGCGGTGGAGCCGCACGAAGCCCTGCCAGATCGACTCGCCGGTGAACGCCGTGTAGCGGCCGATCGAGACGTTGAGCGGCCACTGCAGGAAACAGGCGGGCGCCAGCAACGCGAGGAAGCCGAGCCCGTACTTGGCGACGCAGTACGGCCACCACACCAGCTCGCCGGAGCCCTGCGCGAGCGCCAGCCACACGATGCCGGGACCGAGCGCCGCGAGCAGCTTCGGGCGCGGCGGGAGCGATGCGGTGCGGAGCGGCTTCACGGGCGCGCGCTCACAGCACGTCGGGGCGCGCGTCGAGGAGCTTGAGCGCGTGCGGCAGCACCTCGAACTCGCACGGCGCCACGCCGGGCGCCTCGCCGTCGATGTCGACGTACGCCTTGCGGTCGTCGAGCGGCTCGACGCGCACGCGGCGCCCCTGGAACTGCTCGGCGAGCGACGAGCGCACGATGGTGCCGTCGTAGAGCTTGGGAGTCTCCGGGATGGAGCGCAGCAGCGGCGCGTCCTTCACCACCGTGACGTCGAAGAGCCCGTCGCCGAGGCGCGCGCGCGGCGCGAAGTTCATGCTGCCGCCCGCGAAGCGGCCGTTGCACACCGCGATCGTCGAGATGCGGAAGTCGCCCACCGCCTGGCCGTCGACGTGGAGCCGCACCAGCGGCGGCCTGTAGAGCGGCAGGCTCTGCAGCGTGGCGATCAGGAACGTGAGCTTGCCGCCGAGGCGCTTGCTGGAGCGGTTCACCGCGCGGTCGACCAGCCCGCTCACGCCGAGCGACGCGATGTTGAGGAAGTAGCGCTCGCGCGGCTCGCCGTCGTCGGTCACGAAGCGGATCAGACCGGCGTCGATGGGCGCCTCGGGCGCGGTCGGCAGGGCCCGCGCGGCGTCCTGGATCGAGCCGTTGTGGACCAGCATGCGCCGGAAGTCGCCGCCGGTCCCCGCCGGCAGCACGCCGAGGCGCACCGAGCCCGGCTTCTTCTGCGCGCGCAGAATGCCGTTCACCACCTCGTTGTGGGTGCCGTCGCCGCCCAGCGAGAGGATCGTGCGCGCGCCCTTCTCCACCGCCTCCGCGGCGAGCGTGGTGCAGTGCCCCGGCTCGCGGCTCAACACGAAGTGGACGTCACCGAGCGCCTGCGTGAGCCCAAGCGCGATCTCGCGCCACTGCCGTCCCACCCGCCCGCCCGCGGCGGCGCTGTTCACCACCACCACGGTGGACGTCGCGTCCCACGCCCCGGTCTCGCGCACCGCTGCTCCTTTCCGCTGGCCGCGTGCTCGCGGCGCCGCGGATGCACCTCGCACCGATCCCTTCGCCGCGCCGCGCGGCTTGCGCGCGGTGGCGCGCGTGGGCTTCTTGACCACCGCCTTCTTCCGCTGACCGCGCGCGCTGCCGCTCTCGTCGCTCACTGCGTCACCCTCCCGCTCGGGCCGCGACTTTCTACCACCGTTCACGCGCTAGACGCGCGTGGAACCTGACCCTGCCACGCTTCCCCGCACGAAAGGCGGCGGGCGCTTGCCACGGCGCGCCCGCTCTTCGAGATAGCCGCGCGAGTAGGTGCCGAAGAGCCCGTCCACCCAGCCCAAGAACCCAGCGTAGTTGCCGCGGATCTTGGCGTGGTGGACGTCGTGGTAGACCGCGCCGTCGTTGAGCGGCACGAGGTGGGTCGGCGAGAGCGGAAGCTCGTAGCCGCAGTGCCCCTCGGCCGCCTCCCACTGCCGCCACACCACCCAGATCCACAGCGTCACCACGTGCACGCCGAGCAGCATCGGGCCGAGCAGCATGAGCGCGGCGGTGAGCAGGAACTCGACCGGGTGCATGTAGTGCGCGGTGACCGCCCACGGCGTGGTCATGCGGTGGTGTATCGAATGGATCTTCTTGTACAGCCAGCCGTCGTGAAGCGCGCGGTGCATGAAGTAGAAGAGGAAGTCGTCCAGGTAGACGAAGAACGCCACCTGCGCCGCGATCACCCACCACGGGGGGAACGGACCGGCGTGGACACCGGTGTGGCGCAGCAGCGGCCACGCCGCCACGACCAGCACCAGCTCGATCGCGTTGTTGATCAGCCACGACCGGATCGACGGGCCGACGATCTCGGTGCGCGCGCCCTTGCGGTTCTGGATCCGGTACTTGCGTAGCGGCTCGGGGTCGAGCCACGCGATGGCTGTGAGCGGCGCGGCGAACACCACGAAGGCACCCATGCTCACCAGGCTCGCCCCCACCGGGAAGAGCCAGAACATCGGATCGCGATAGGCGTCGAGCCAGGCCTCGATCATGATCGCCGTCTCCCGCTGCGCCGAGAAGGCCTAACGCAGCAGCGCGCGCACGCACAGCTCGGCGGTCGCCGCCGGCACGCTCACGCCGTCGATGCGCTGGGGCTGATCGACCATCGCACTCGCCGCGGCGCGCACCGCGCCCACCATCAGCAGCGCCGCCAGGCGGGGCTCGACGTTGCGGAACTCGCCGCGCTTGATCCCCGCTCCCACCAGCTTGGTGAGCTCGTTCTCGAACGTCATGAACTGATCCTCGAGCGCCTTGGAGCGCCGCCCCGACACGCGCCCGAACTCCTGCAGATACGCCTGCTGGAGCGCGCCGACACGGTGGTGCAGCACCGACTCCTCGAGCACCGCGACGATGGCGCGCTCGATGCGCTCGCGCGGGCTGGCGGCGCTCGCGACGCGCGACAGGATCGTCGCGGTCATCTGCTCCACCGCGTGCTCGTAGACCGCGAGGAAGAGCTCGTCCTTGCCGCGGAAGTGCCAGTAGAGCGCGCCGCGGGTGTAACCGGCGGCGGCGACGATCTGGTCGATGCTGGTCGCCTGGTAGCCCTGCTTGGCGAACAGGTCGGTCGCCACACGCAGCAGCCGCGCGCGGCTCGCGGCCAGGTCCGGTGGGGTCCGGGTACGCGCCATGGCCGCGCCATCATATCATTCACATGCCCCAGCGCATGTGAACGAATGCGGATTCGAGGCCGTTTGGAAGGGATCTACGGTCGTCGGCCGGAAATAGACATACTCATCACCATGTGATAGCGTCGGGCTTCGACGGTGCGCCGCTTCGCCTCGCGCGCCCGCCCCGGAGAGGATCCCGATGCAGGTCATCGAGACGCGCGTCGACACCTCGAGCGACGAGTACAAGCGGCGCTACGAGCACAACGCTGGCCTGGTCGCCGAGCTGCGCGAGAACCTGCGCAAGGCGGCCGAGGAGCGCTCCGAGAAGGCGTTCAAGCGCCACACCAGCCAGGGGAAGCTGCCGATCCGCGAGCGCATCGCGCGGGTCCTCGACCCCAACACCCCGTTCCTCGAGACCGCGCCGCTCGCCGGCTACGGCATGTACGACGGCGGCGTCCACGCCGGCGGGCTGGTCTCCGGCGTGGGCATCATCCACGGCCGCGAATGGTACGTGGTCGGCAACGACGCGATGGTGAAGGGCGGCTCGTCCTACCCGATCAGCGTCAAGAAGAGCCTGCGCGACCAGGAGATCATCCTGGAGAACCGCCTGCCGGTGGTGAACATGATCGACTCGGGCGGCGCCTACCTGCCCGAGCAGGCGCAGATCTTCGCCGACAAGTGGATGGGCGGGCGGGTCTTCTACAACCAGGCGATCATGTCGAAGCTGGGGATCCCCCAGATCGCCATCGTCATGGGGCACTGCACCGCGGGCGGCGCCTACGTGCCCGCGATGTCGACGTTCGTGGTGCAGGTGAAGAAGACCGGCGCCATCTTCCTGGGCGGCCCGCCGCTCGTGCGCGCCGCCACCGGCGAGGTCGTGAGCGCCGAGGACCTCGGCGGCGCGGACGTCCACTGCAGCCAGTCGGGTGTGGCCGACTTCTACGCCGAGAACGACGAGCACGCGCTGGCGATCGCACGCGACCTGGCGCAGAACATCAACCTGCCGTCGAAGGCGCGCGTCCCCACCCGCGAGCCGCAGGACCCGAAGTACGACCCCGCCGAGATCTACGGCATCGTGCCGACCGAGATCGCCAAGCCGTACGACGTGCGCGAGGTCATCGCGCGCATCGTGGACGGCAGTGAGTTCGAGGAGTTCAAGGCGCGCTACGGCACCACGCTGGTCACCGGCTTTGCCTACGTCCACGGCATGAAGGTCGGCATCCTCGCCAACAACGGCGTGCTCTTCAGCGAGAGCGCGCTCAAGGGTGCCCAGTTCGTGCAGATCTGCGACTCGATGCGGATCCCGCTGGTGTTCCTGCAGAACATCATGGGCTTCATCATCGGCCGCGAGTACGAGGCCAAGGGCATCACCAAGGACGGGCACAAGATGGTGGCGGCGGTGTCGTGCGCCACGGTGCCCAAGTTCACGGTGATGATCGGCGGCTCGTTCGGCGCCGGGAACTACGCGATGTGCGGCCGCGCCTACGGACCGCGCTGGCTGTGGACGTGGCCCAACCACCGCATCTCGGTGATGGGTGGCGAGCAAGCCGCGGACGTGCTGGTCTCGATCAAGCAGGACCAGCTCGCGCGCGACGGCGAGCAGCTCCTCGACGAGGGCGCGATCCAGTGGATCCGCCAGCCGGTGGTCGAGGTCTACGAGCAGGAGGGCAACGCCTACGCGGCCACCTCCAAGCTCTGGGACGACGGCATCATCGATCCGGCCAAG
>CAYMQR010000095.1:0-12323 GCA_964392195.1 uncultured bacterium
ACCAGCGCCAGAAGACCATCGTGAAGGTCACCCAGTGCATCGTCGAGAAGCAGCACGATTTCTTCGAGAAGGGCATCGAGCACCTGCGGCCGATGATCCTCCGCGACGTGGCCGAGGCCGTGGGCATGCACGAGAGCACCATCTCACGCGTCACCACCAACAAGTACGTGCACACGCCGCAGGGCATCTTCGAGCTCAAGTACTTCTTCAACACCAGCATCCAGAGCGTCGATGGCGGTGATGGGTTCGCCGCGGAGAGCGTGAAGGAGAAGATCCGCCAGCTCATCTCGGCGGAGGATCCCGAGCGCCCGCTGAGCGATCAGCGCATCGTGCAGATCCTGAAGGACAAGCACGGGATGGACATCGCCCGGCGGACGGTCACCAAGTACCGCGAGATGCTCGGCCTTCTGTCGTCGGCCAAGCGCAAGCGCTACACCTGATCGCCCGGCGCCCGATCCCCTGGCGCTGCGGGATCTGCGCCCGGGGGGCTTGTCCCGGACCGAGGGTGGCGGCATAACGCCCCGGCTGGCGGGCAACCCCACCGAGCCGAGCGAGACTCCGATGCGGATCGCAGACCTGCTGGATCCCACGCGGATCGTCGCCGACCTCACGGCTCGCTCCAAGGCGGAAGTCCTGCGCGAGCTCGCGGAGTGCCTGGCGCGCGCGGTCCCCGGCGCCTCCACGAGCGCGCTCGTGGAGGCGCTCGAGCTTCGCGAACGCCTCGGACCGAGCACCGGGCTCGAGCATGGCGTGGCCATTCCACACGCCAAGGTCGCCGGGTTGCCCGGGATCGTGGGCTGCTTCGGGCGTAGCAGGCGAGGCGTCGAGTTCGGTGCGCCGGGCGGGGGCTCGTCCCAGCTCTTCTTCGTTCTGGCCGCTCCCGACGCCCCGGCGATGCTCCCGCTCCATCTCAAGGCGCTGGCGCGGGTCGCCCGCGTCCTGCGCAATGCCAGCGTGCGGGAAGCGCTGCTCGCCGCCGAGGGGGCCGACGAGCTGTGGAGCGTGTTGTGTGCTGCGGACGATTCGCCGGCATGAGCGCGCTCGTCCTTCCCCGGAGTCAACGATGACCGAGCCGGCGGTGCTGCAGGTGTCGGAGCTCGTGACGTGGGGGCGGCGCGCCGAGCTGGCCCTCGCGATCAAGGCTGGCCGCAAGGGCCTGACGCGGGAGATCACCTCGCCGATGATCCAGCGCCTCGGCCTGGCGGCCAGCGGCTACACGGCGCACCTGCGCGACGACTCGGTCACGCTGGCGGGCGCAACGGAGGCCGGCTACCTGGCCAGTCTCGGCCCGAGCTCGCTGGCCGAGCAGGCGCGCAAGCTGGTCGAGGCCCGCGTTCCGGCGCTCGTGCTCACCGAGGGTGGGCGCGTTCCGGCCGCCTGGCTTCGCGACCTCGGCCGAGGCGGCATGGCCGTGCTCGTGACCGACCTTTCGACCGGGGACGTCGCGAGTGCGCTCGAGGCCTACCTCGCGCACCGGCTCGCGCCGTCGATGCGCGTCCACGGGGGACTGGCCCAGGTCTTCGACATCGGCCTGCTGGTGCTCGGCGAGAGCGGGGTGGGCAAGAGCGAGGCGGTGCTCGAGCTGGTGTTTCGCGGCCATCGCCTGGTGGCTGACGACCTGGTCGAGCTCCGGCGCGTCGGGAACCATCTGGTGGGCACCGGGCCGGAGATCGCGCGTCACCACCTCGAGATCCGCGGGCTCGGGATCCTCAACCTCCTCGACCTGTTCGGACCCGCGGCGGTGCAGGAGAAGAGTGACGTCGGGCTGGTCGTCGACCTGGTGCCGTGGCGGGGCGACACCCCGATCGACCGCCTCGGGGTCGACGAGGGGACCCGCGAGTTCCTGGGCGTGGCCCTCCCGTCCGTCGCCGTTCCGGTGAGTCCGGGGCGGAACCTCGGCACGATCCTCGAGGTCGCGGTCCGCAACCAGTCGCTCAAGAACATGGGTCACCACTCCGCCATCCGCTTCGAGCAGAAGGTGATGCGTGCGATCCGCGGCCGGGGTCCGTCGTGGAAGGGCTGAACCTGGTGGTCGTGACCGGGCTCTCCGGGTCGGGGAAGACGACGGTGGCCAAGGCCTTCGAGGACCTTGGCTTCTACTGCGTCGACAACCTGCCGGCGCCCTTGCTGCGCGACTTCGTGCGGCTAGCCAAGGGCTCGAGCCCGCAGATCGAGCGGGCGCTGGTGGTGATGGACGTGCGGGAGGGCAGCTTCCTCGGCTCGGCCCCCGAGGAGCTCCGGGCGGTCCAGCAGGAGGTCGCATCCCTCACCGTGCTGTTCCTCGAATGCAGCGAGGAAGCCCTGGTGCGGCGATTCCGCGAGGTGCGACGCGCGCACCCGCTGGACGCGATGTCGATCGTGAATGGAGTCGCGCACGAGCGCCTGCTGCTCGGCGAATTCCGCGGCATGGCGCAGCGGGTGCTCGACACCTCGTCGCTCAACGTCCACGCGCTGCGCCGGACGGTCCAGGAGGAGTTCGGAGGCGATCGGATTCCGGCGCTCGAGGTGAGCCTGATCTCGTTCGGGTTCCGCAACGGCATGCCGCAGGACGCCGATCTGGTGTTCGACGTCCGGTTCCTTCCGAACCCGCACTACGAGGCCTCCCTCCGCGAGTTCGACGGCCGCGACCCCCGGGTGCGGACCTACGTGTTCCGGGGAGGCGAGGCCGAGGCGTTCCTGGTGCACACCGAGGGCCTGCTGCGGTTCCTGCTTCCCCGGTACCACCGCGAAGGCAAGCACCTGGTGTCGGTGGCCGTCGGGTGCACGGGCGGCAAGCACCGGTCGGTGGCGATCGCGGAGGCGCTTGCCGAGCGTCTCAGGGACGTCCCATCGTGTAAGTTCTCGGTCCGCCATCGGGACGCGGTCCCGACGCTGGCGGGCTGAGCGGGGTCGGGAAAGACGTGATCGGAATCGTGATCGTGGCGCATGGCCGTCTCGGAATCGAGCTCAAGAACGCGGTCGAGTCGATCGTCGGCCACCTCGAGCGCTTCGTCGCCGTCGAGGTCCCTCCCGAGGCGCCGCTTCACCGCATCCGTCCGCTCATCGAGCAAGCGATCCAGGAGGTCGACGACCGCGATGGGGTGCTGGTGCTGACCGACCTGTTCGGCGGCACGTCGACCAACGTCAGCTTGTCGTTCCTCGAGCGCGGCCGAGTGGACGTGCTCTCCGGGGTCAACCTGCCGATGCTGATGAAGATCAGCACGTCCCGGAAGGGGCTCTCGCTCTCGGATCTGGGGGCGCAGCTCAGGGACTACGGCAAGCGTCACATCCAGCTCGCCAGCGAGGTCCTCGCCGCGCGCGAGCGCGCCGTGGGAGAGGCATCGTGAAGGCGGTCGAGGAAACCCTGACGCTGTGCAACCAGAAGGGCCTGCACGCGCGCGCAGCGGCGCTGTTCGTCCAGACCGCCAGCAAGTTCAAGGCGAAGATCACGGTGCATCACCGGGGCGAGGCCGCGAACGGGAAGAGCATCATGAACCTGATGATCCTCGCGGCGCCGTGCGGGAGCGCGCTGCGTGTGCAGGCCGAGGGAGAGGACGCGGTGCAGGCGCTGGTCGCGTTGAAGGAGCTGATCCATGCCCGGTTCGGCGAAGACCGCTGACCGGCGCAAGGCGAGCACGGCGCGGCGCCGGAGCCGTCCGGCGCCCAAGCCGAGCTTCGCCCGCGAGCCGATCGTGCTGCACGGCATCGGCGTCGCGCCCGGCATCGTCATCGGCAAGGCGTTCCTGCTCGATCGCGGCCCGGCGGCCGTCGCTCGCCGCAAGCTCCGCAAGCCCGAGGTGGACGCCGAGGTGCGGCGCTTCCGCAAGGCGCTCAAGGAGGCCAAGCAGGACCTCATGAGCCTGCGCGCCGGGATCCCGGACAAGGACCTCCGCGATCACCTCTTCATCCTGGATACCTACGTGATGATCCTCGACGATCGCATGATCGCCGAGGAGACCGCAGAGCTGATCCGCGCGGAGAAGATCAACGCCGAGGCGGCGTTGATGCAGCAGCTCGACAAGCTCAAGAAGATCTTCGACGGGATCCAGGATCCTTACCTGCGCGAGCGCCGTCGCGACCTCGACCACGTCGGTGGCCGGGTGCTGATGCGGCTCACCGGGCAGACCAAGGAGCGCCTCGCCGAGGTGCCGGAGAAGGTCGTGGTGGTCGCCCACGACCTGTCGCCAGCGGACACCGCGCAGATGACGCCCGACCGGGTGGCGGGCTTCCTCACCGACGTCGGAGGGCCGACCTCGCACACCGCGATCATGGCCCGCGCACTCGAGATCACCGCCGTCGTCGGCCTCGAGAACGTCACGCGCCGCGTGGAGTCGGGCTGCCCGCTGATCGTGGACGGGCGGGTCGGGAAGGTCATTCTCTACCCGAGCCGCGACGACTACGCCCACTACCTGCGCCTCGTCGATCGCCTCCATCGCTTCGAGCAGGACCTGGCCAAGGACCTGCACCTGCCCGCGGTGACGCTCGACGGCGACCGCGTGCAGCTCGCGGCCAACATCGAGATGAATCGCGAGATCCCGGCGGTGATCGAGGCCGGCGGCGAGGGGATCGGCCTCTATCGCACCGAGTTCCTCTACATGAACCGCAACGACCTCCCGGGCGAGGAGGAGCAGTTCGCGGTCTATCGCGAGGTGGCGGAGCGAACGGCGCCTCACCCGGCGATCATCCGCACGCTCGACCTCGGTGGCGACAAGGTCTCCGCGCTGCTCGAGCTCGCGCCGGAGGTGAACCCGGCGCTCGGCTTGCGCGCGATCCGGCTCTGCCTCAAGCACCCGGAGCTCTTCAAGGTCCAGCTCCGCGGCATCCTTCGCGCGAGCACGTTCGGTCGCCTGCAGATCATGCTGCCGATGGTCTCGGGCCTCGCGGAGGTGCGCGCGAGCCGACGGATCCTGGAGGAGGTGAAGGCCGACCTCCGCAGCCGCGACGTCGCCTTCGACGAGCACGTTCCGCTGGGCTGCATGATCGAGACGCCGTCGTCGGCGGCGATCGTCGATCTCATCGCGCGCGAGGTCGACTTCCTGAGCATCGGCACCAACGACCTGATCCAGTACGCCCTCGCGATCGATCGCGTGAACGAGCAGATCGCCGACCTGTACCAGCCGACGCATCCCGCCATCCTCCGGATGATCCGCCGCGTGGTGGAGGCGGGACGGGACGCGCGGATCGCGGTCAGCCTGTGCGGAGAGATGGCGAGCGACGGGCTCTACACGATGCTGCTCCTCGGCATGGGGCTCGACAGCCTCAGCATGACGCCGAACTCGATCTCCGTGATCAAGCGGATCGTGCGCTCCGTCACCCGGCTCGAGTGCCGGCAGTTCGTCGACGAGATCATGCAGCTCGACGACGCCGACGCGATCCTGGCGCGGCTTCGCCAGGAGATGGCGCAGCGCTATCCCGAGATGTACGCCTCGGACTGAGGCCCGGCGCCGTCGCCCGCGCGCTGGCGAGCGTGCCCGCGGAGGCGCTCCGACGCGCTCGCGCGACGCGACGCCGAGCCCATATACTGCGCGCTCCACCACGAGGCTGACCGCATGTTCTCCGCGCCCCCCATAACCGAACAGATCGAGTCGACGGGCGGGGACGGACGCGAGCATCTGCCGGCCGAGGTCACCGGATCGCTGGCGCCGGACGGCGCGTTCCCCGAGACCTCCGCGATCCGTGCGTACCTCGACGCGGGGAACGAATGGTTGAAGGCGCGCCATCGCCAGGGCATCGCCGGACGAGCCGGCGTCCGCCTCACGACCGAGCTCTACGACCACCTCCTGCAGACCCTCTTCCGCGCGTCCGAGGCCGAGTACTTCGAGCGCAACCCTAGCCTCGACCAGCGCATGGCGATCCTCGCGGTCGGTGGCTACGGGCGGGAGGACCTGGCACCGTTCTCGGACCTCGACCTGGTCTTCCTCCATCCGTGGAAGAAGGGCCCGTATTCGGAGAACGTCGCGGAGCGGATCCTCTACGCGCTGTGGGACGTTCACCTCGACGTCGGATTCAGCCACCGCACCGTCGATCAGTGCGCCGACCTGGCGGTGGAGGACATCAAGGTCCGCACGGCGATGCTCGACGCCAGGCTGGTGGCGGGCGATGGCGAGCTCGCCACCCGCTGCAGCCGAGCGATCCAGAAGAAGACCGGCGGCCGCAAGGCGGAGGCGTTCATCGCCGCCAAGATCGAGGAGGCGGGGAAGCGCCACGAGCGCTACGGTGGTTCGGTCTACATCCTCGAGCCCAACATCAAGGAGGCCGAGGGCGGGCTGCGCGACATCCACACCGCGCTGTGGCTGGCGCAGGTCCACTTCGAGGCGCGCTCGTTCGACGACCTCGTGAAGCGGGCGGTGCTCACCCGGCGAACGTTGAACGAGCTTGAGGAGTCGTGGGACTTCCTCCTGCGGGTTCGCACCGAGCTCCACTACCAGGTGGGGCGGCGCACCGACCGGCTGAGCTTCGACCTTCAGGAGAAGGTCTCCGATGCGCTCGCCTACCGGCAGTCCGATGGGCTCCTCGGCGTCGAGAAGTTCATGCGTGACTACTACCGGCACGCCGCCCGCGTGCAGCGCTTCGCGTTCCGCATGGTCCAGCGCTGCGGTCCGGGAGCTTCCAAGAAGGAGGTCGGCTGGTTCCAGCGGAAGCGGAACCTGGAAGAGGGCTTCCTCATCGTGAGAGGCCAGTTCCTGGTCGCCGACGCCGGGCTCCTCGAGCGTGACCCGGCGGCTCGGATCCGCGCGTTCCGGCTGGCGCAGGAGAACGGCGTCGAGATCTCGCACAAGACGCTCGAGACCATCGAGCGCCTCGCGCACGACGACTCGAACGGCATCTGCGATCTACCGTCGGTGAACGAAGAGTTCAGGCGCATGCTCAAGCACGGCAAGCACGTCGACGAGGCGCTGACGGCGATGCACGAGGTGGGCCTCCTCGCGCGGGTCCTCCCCGAGATGGAGCACGCCGTCTGCCTGGTGCAGCACGACGCCTACCACGTGTACACGGTCGACCGGCACACGCTGGTCGCGGTCCGTGAGCTTCGCAGGATCGAGGACGCCGACGACTATGACGGGCCACCCCGTCTGCGCCGGATGCTCGAGCGGGTGAGCGACCCCGAGGTGCTGCACCTCGCGGTGATCTTCCACGACATCGGCAAGGGGCTCGGCGGCGGCCATTCGGAGAAGGGCGCCGTGATGGTGGACGAGGCGGGCAAGCGCCTCGGGCTCAGCGAGGAGCAGCGTGACCTGGCGGCGCGGCTGGTCCAGGTCCACCTGCTGATGTCGCGCTTCAGCCAGCGTCGCAACCTCGACGACCCCGAGGAGATCGCGAACTTCTGCCGCCGCGTGCGCAGCCTCGAGGAGATGGAGCTGCTCTACCTGCTGACCTACGCCGACGTGCGCGCGGTCGGCCCGGGCACCTGGACGCCCTGGAAGGCGCACCTCCTCGACGATCTCTACGTGAAGGCACGGCGCGTGTTCGACAGCGGCGACTTCCGCACCGATCTCGACGAGCGCTGGGTGAAGCGGCGCGCGCTCCTGTCCCGCCTCCTCGCCCGGCACGGCATCGGCGGGAGCGAGGGGTTCCTGGACCGACTGCCGCCGTCGTTCTTCCTGCGCAGCAACCCACGCTGGTGCATCCGCTACGCCTTCCTCGCCCACGAGGTGCAGGCGGACGGCTTCGCGAGCCGGGTGCTCGCCGACCCGACCGGCGCCTTCGCGACCCTCGCCATCGCGGCTCACGACCGGCTGGGCCTCTTCCGGGACCTGTGCGGCGTGCTCGCGGCGCACGGCGTGAACATCAACGGCGCCCAGCTCGCGACCACCTCGGACGGCATCGCGATCGATACCTTCCTGGTCTCCGCCTCGTTCATGACTCCCCACGCCGCGGCCGCGGAGCGGTGGGCGCGGGTGATGAAGGACGCCGAGGCCGTGGTGCGGGGCGAGCGCAAGCTCGACGCGCTCGGCGACCTGGCGAAGGCGCCGAGCTCGCTCAGGAGCTCTGCGAAGCGGATCCCCGACCGGGTCGAGATCGACAACACCAGCTCGGGGGTCGCCACGGTGGTGGACGTGTTCGCCACCGACCGGGTCGGCCTCCTCTACTCGATCGCCTCAGCCATGACCGACCTCGGCCTCGACATCCACGTCGCGAAGATCTCGACCCAGGCGGACCGCGTGACGGACTCCTTCTACGTGACCGACAAGAGCGGCGTGAAGGTCACGGAGCCCGAGCGTCAGGCACGTCTGCGCGAGCGCCTCCTCGAGGTGCTCCCGGCGCCGAGCCGTGCCTGAGGCGCCCGCCGCCTCGGTCGTCGTCGTCACTCGCGATCTCCCACGATCGCTCCGCGCGACCCTCGCGTCGTTGCGGGCCCAGACCCTCGCGGCTCTCGAGACGATCGTCGTGGTGAACCGCGCGGACGACCCGCGCGCGCTCGCGGAGTGGCGCGACGAGCTGCGCGAGGCCGTGGTGGTCGTGGCGGGCTCGAACCGGGGCTTCGCCGCGGGCGTGAACCTGGGAGCCGCCGCGTCGCGCGGGCGGTACCTGCTGCTGCTCAACGACGACGCCTGGGCGGAGCGCACCTGGGCGGAACGGCTGGTCGCGGAGGCCGACCGCGATCCTCGGGTCGGCTCGTGCGCGTCGGCCGTGCTGCTGGTCGATCCTCCCGGCCGGTTCGACACCACCGGCCACCTTCTGTTCGCCGACGGCCTCAACCGCGGACGCGGTCGCCTGGAGATCGACCGCGGCCAGTACGACACGCGCCGCGACGCGCTCCTGCCGAGCGGCGCCGCCGCGCTCTACCGCCGCGAGCTGCTGGTGCCGCCGGGCGGGTTCGACGAGCGTTATTTCGCCTACGGCGAGGACACCGAGCTCGGCCTTCGCGCACGGCTCGCCGGCCTCGAGTGCAGATTCGTGCCCGAGGCGCGGGCCTGGCATCACGGCTCCCGCACGGCCGGGGCATACTCGGCGTTCAAGGGCTATCACGTCGAGCGGAACCGGGTGTGGCTGGTGGCGAGGCACTTCCCGATCGCGCTCGTGGTGCTCAACCCCGTGCTCGCGGCCGGCCGCCACGCGATGCAGGCGATCGGGATCGTACGCGGGCGCGGCGCGGCCGCGCGTTTCGGAGAGGGGGCGCGCGGAGGCACCCTGATCGTCACCGCGCTCCGTGCGCTGACCGCCGGTTGGCTGGGCGTCCCGGGGATTGTGCTGGCGAGGTTGGGTGGGCGGCGCCAGCGCCGCCGTTCGCCGCGCGCGGTCCATCGCTGGCTACGCGTGCACCGCCTCGACCTGCGCCACGTCGCCTGGACGGACTGATCGGAGCGTGCGCGGCTCGGCCGTACCTCGCTTCGCGGGACAGCCGATCACGTCCGGACCATTGACGGCCCCGAGAGGGACCGAGGACACTCGAAGCCCCGCCCGTCGCGTCGCCCCGTCCGCCCCGTCGATCGAGCGAGCTCGCCTACCGATGCGTGTGTTGCTGGTCCACCCGCCCCGCCGGGGGCGGCCGGAGAGCGGTGTGAGCGTGCCGCCGCTCGGCCTGCTCTACCTCGCGTCGAGCCTGGAGGCGGCAGGCCACCAGGTCGGCCTCGTCGACGCACGGGTCGAAGGACTGCGTGGGCCTCGGCTGGTGGAGCGGGCTCGTCGCTTCAGGCCCGAGCTCGTCGGCCTCGGCGGGCTCACCCCGGTCTTCGAGGACACGGTCGCGACCGCCCGACTCCTGGCGGAGCTCGGCGTCCCGCTGGTGCTCGGCGGCCCCCATGCCACGGTGCGCGGCGCGCGGGTCCTCGACGAGGTGCCGGAGGCGTCGTACGCGGTGCGCGGAGAGGGCGAGCGCGCGTTGCCCGCGCTCGTGGAGGCGCTGGCCCGCTCGGCGGATCCGTGCGCCGTGCCTGGCGTGGTGAGCCGCCGCGGGGAGGGGCCGCCGCCCGCCACCATCGAGGACCTCGATGCGCTGCCGGTCCCGGCGAGGCACCTGCTGCCAGCGAAGGGCTATCGCTATCCGTTGTGGCGATCGTCCCGCATCGTCACGGCGCTGACGTCGCGCGGTTGTCCGTTCCGCTGCATTTTCTGCGAGAAGGCCGTTCACGGCGATCCCTACCGGGCGCGCTCGGCGGCGTCGGTGGCCGACGAGCTCGAGGGAGTGCTCGCGTTCGGGCCCGATCCGTTCGTGATCTTCTACGACGACCTGTTCACGCTGCGGCGTGAGCGGGTCGTCGCGATCTGCGACGAGATCGTCCGCCGCCGGCTGCGGTTCCGCTGGAAGGCCGAGGCCCGCGTGGAGCAGATCGACCGGGAGCTGCTGCGCACGATGAAGCAGGCCGGCCTCGCCATGCTCGCCTTCGGCGTCGACAGCGGCTCGGACGACGGGCTGCGGTTCCTCCGCAAGGGATTCCGGGTGGAGCACGTCCGTCGCGCGTTCGAGCTGTGCCGGGAAGAGGGGGTGGCGACGCTCGCTTACCTGATCCTGGGCCTGCCGAACCAGAGCCGCGCGCGGGCGCGCGATTCGATCCGCCTCGCGATCGAGATCCGGCCCACCTACGCGCAGTTCTCCACGCTCTCCCCGTTCGAGGGAACGCCGCTCCACGGCATGGCCGCGCGCGAGGGCTGGCTACGCGACAGCGTCGCGCGCAGCCCGCTGGACACCGAATCGCGCCGGACCACGGCGATCGGACCGGGGTGGGACGACCGTTCGCTCGCGCGGCTGCTGCGGGAAGCGTACCTGCGCTTCTACCTGCGGCCGCGCGCGATCGTGGAGCTGCTCGGGCTCGGAAGGGGAAGGGGCTCGCTCAAGCGCGGGATGAGCGCGGGCTGGCGGGTGGTTCAGTGGGCATTCCAGGGGTGACGATCACGATCGGGGTGTGGAGCGAATGAACGGCAACGGCAACGGACACGTGGTTCCGAGCTTCGAAGGCAGCTACATCGTCTTCGAGCTCACCAACCTCTGCAATCTGCGCTGCAAGCACTGTATCCAGCAGTACGACATCCATCCGCACACCGACGACGGTGGATTCCTCGACCCGGCGATCTTCTACGCCGCGCTCGAGGACATGGAGCGCCACGGGCTCACCTTCCACACGCTGATCCTGTTCTGGATCGGCGAGCCGCTCATGCACCCGAAGTTCGCCGAGCTGTACCGGTTCGTGCTCGAGTTCAACGCGCGCGCGAAGGTGTTCCGCAAGGTCGAGGTCCACACCAACGGGAACCTGCTCCGTCCGCCGGTACGGGACCTCGCAACCAACGACACCGACAGCATCTTCCAGGTGTGGCACTGCACGATCGACGCGGCGCGCCCCGACACCTACGTGGGCATCAAGGGGAAGAACGACTTCGCGCTGGTGGAGTCGAACGTGCGCGAGCTGGTCAAGCTGCGCGCCGAGAAGCGCTCGATCTATCCCAAGCTGGTGTTCCAGTTCATCGTCCACGAGTCGAACGCCGCCGAGGCCTCCGAGTTCCGCTCGCGGTGGCAGGACGAGTGCCGCTCTCACGGCCTCGACTGCGGCGCGGCCGCGTTCCACCCGGTCTTCGACCACGACAACTGCGTGTTCTTCCGCCAGCTCGACTGCCTCGACGCCCGCGAGCAGGAGGCGTCCAACGCCCGCTACGTCGAGCTCATGCGCTCGCTCGGCCTCATCGGCGATGACCGTCGCAGCATCGTCGACCGGCTGCGCTCCAAGATCCTGACGCCCAACACCCACACCTGCTCGGGCTTCTTCAAGTCGCCGGTGGTCAACTGGGACGGCCGGGTCACCACCTGCACCCGTGACAACGAGATGGTGAACGTGCTGGGTGACCTCCGCACCGAGACCTTCCACGACGTGTGGTGGCGGAACCAGAAGCTCGCGGCGTGGCGCCAGCAGGCCATCGACGGCAGCTACCGCGACCTGGCGATTTGCCAGGACTGCATCATCCCCAAGAGCGCGAACTACACGAACATGACCAAGGCGGAGGTGAAGGCCTACCGCCGCTGGTCTGCGCGCGCTGTCTGAGCCTCGACCGCGTGCTGGTGAGCGCCCACACGGCCCGGCGCCGGTGTTCCGGTGCCTTGCCGAATCGGTCGCGCGTGGTGCTCGCGCAGGAAGGTCGGGCTGCCCCGATCGGCTGCCACCCGAATACTTCCGCATGATCGCCGGCATGGCGGTCGTTCCCGGTGAGCGCGAGCGCCCAACGCCCACGCGGGTCCTCGGCCGGCTTCGCCCGCGAAGCCTTAGCGGCACGCGGTATCGGTCGGGGCGGGGACGGCGAGCACCCGCTCGGCGAGCTGGCTCGCGACCGCTACCACGAGGGTCTCCACAGCTTCACTCTCTCGACGCCGAGCGCACGCTCTACGCCGCGGAGGACGCGCTGGTGCCGAGCGACGG
>CAYMQR010000096.1:0-12295 GCA_964392195.1 uncultured bacterium
CGCGAATTCACTCGGCAACGGTTTCCCCGCGCGCGGCGGTCGCGCGACCGCGTCCACCACGGATAGGGGATCCACGGCCGGTTCGAGCGGACGGCGGGCGCTTGCGCCGACGTCTGGCGTCGGGTTTCGGTGGCCGTGCGCGGTAACGATCGAAAGTCGGTCGCTTCGGTCCGGCACCGTTCCGTAACGGCGTCAGGGCGCGCGCGAGCGCTCGGCAGTCGACCCGGAAACGCGTCCGGCGCGCACCGAGGTCACCGGTCCTGGCAGTTCGCGCCCGCGCCCCGGTCGTATTCGCCGGCGGCGCTGCGCAGGTGGCCGCCCGAGACCACGGCGCACAGGGTGCTCGCGACGTCGAGCTCGCCGCCGGTGGTGGTCGTGGAGTGGCCCTCGGGGAGGTTGCCCTCGCCGCCCACCGCGCTTTGCAGGACGAGCCATTGGTGTTCTCTTCGGGTGCCCCGGTCCGGCGCCGGGACCACGCGACGCGGAGGAACGGACCGTGCGGAACGCGATCTCGGCTCGCAGCACCCAGGCGCTCGCGGTGCTGCTGGCGCTCTCGCTCGGCGGCTGCCCGCGCACCACCACCCCGTCCGTCGATCCGGCCGCCGCCGCCGCGCAGGCCACGGCCGCGGCCGACGCCGCGAAGGAGAAGGAGGGCCTCGAGGCCGGCGTCGAGGCGGTGGCGTACGGCTTCCCGCTGGTGATCATGGACGCCACCCGCAGGAAGCTCACGAACGTCGAGCGGGCCGGCGCGATGACCGCGCCGGTGAACCAGTTCGCGCACGTGACGGCGTTCCCGGACGTGTCGTTCCGGGACGTGGTGCGCGCCAACGTCGACACGCTCTACTCGTCGGCGTGGCTCGATCTCGGCGCCGAGCCGATCGTGCTCACGGTCCCCGACACCCGCGGCCGCTACTACCTCATGCCGATGCTCGACGCGTGGACGGACGTCTTCGCCTCGCCCGGCAAGCGCACCACCGGCACCAAGGCGGGCCGCTTCGCGATCGTCGGGCCGGGCTGGAAAGGGGAGCTTCCGAAGGGGGTGACTCGCCTCGACTCGCCCACCAACATGGTGTGGATCATCGGCCGCACGCAGACCAACGGCCCGAAGGACTACCCCGCGGTGCACGCGCTGCAGGCCCGCTACCAGCTCACGCCGCTCTCGCAGCTCGGCAAGAAGTACGTGCCGCCCGCGGGGAAGGTGGACCCGAGCGTGGACATGAAGCTCGCGCCGATCGACGCGGTGGCGAAGATGGGCACCGCGGGCTACTTCGACCGTATGGCCGCGCTCCTCGCCGACAACCCGCCGCCCGCCGCCGACACCGAGGTGGTGGCGAAGCTCGCCCGGCTCGGGATCGTCCCGGGTGCCCGGTTCGATCCGTCGAAGCTCGACCCGGCGTTCGCCCGCGGGCTCGAGAAGGCGCTGCCGGCGGCGCTCGAGAAGCTCACCGCCGCGTCCAAGCAGGCCGGCGCGCCGGTCAACGGCTGGCGTGTGCCGTCGATGAAGCTCGGCGACTACGGCACCGACTACGGCACCCGCGCGGTGGTGGCGCTGGTCGGGCTCGGCGCGAACCTCCCCGCCGACGCGATCTATCCGTCCGCGTTCGTCGACGCTGGCGGTGAGCCGCTGAGCGGCGCCCACCGGTACGTGCTCCACTTCGACAAGGGCCAGGAGCCGCCGGTGCGCGCCTTCTGGTCGGTGACGATGTACGACCCCGAGTCGTTCTTCGTCGCCAACCCGATCGGCCGCTACGCGCTGAGCAGCTGGATGCCGTTCCAGCGCAACGCCGACGGCTCGCTCGACCTCTACATCCAGCACGAATCGCCGGGGAAGGCGAAGGAGGCCAACTGGCTCCCCGCGCCCGCCGGCGCGTTCAACGTGACGATGCGGATGTACTGGCCGAACGACACGGCGCCGACGATCCACGACGGGAGCTGGAAACCGCCCGCGATCCGCAAGGTGGAGTGAGCGGAGCGGCGCGGATCGAGCGCCGCGCCGCAGGCGTAGCGGCGGGCGCGAGCCCGCCGGGGTTTCCCGTGGAAACCGCGGGACGCCGGCGACCGGGGATGGAACCCCGGTCGCTACGACGTCTTCGTGGCGGCCCCGCTGCTCAGCCGTGGGTGGTCGGGAAGAACGCGGGCCAGATCAGCGGGTCGAGGACCGCGCACTGGAACGCGAACGCGATCGCGCCCACGCGCGCCGCTCGCAAGGCTTTGCTCGGTTCCTTCGGCTCGACGCGCGCGAGCGCCGCGATCATCGCCAGCGCGCCGATCGCCACGGCGAAGAGGTCGAGCCGCACCGCGATCCAGCCGAGCCGGCTCGGCGCGGCGAGGTAGCCGAAGGTGAGCGGCATCCACAGCGCCGACGGGATCAGGATCAAGAGGTAGATCCAGTTGACCAGCGAGAGCCCGTAGCGGCCCGCGATGCGGGTGCGCTCGGGATCGGCCTTGAAGAACCAGAAGTACGTGAAGGTCAGGTAGCCGACCGCGGCGACCGGCATCCAGCTCGAGTAATAGGGCCGCACCCACTCGGGGATGTTGCCCCACAGCGCGTCGCCCTGGCCGGGGTGGCGGGCGAGCTCGAGCACGTAGCTGCCGAGCACGGCGACGCCGCCGAGCACGTTGATCACGCCCATCGCGAGCTTGCTGGGTTGCATGGTTGGCTCTTTTCTCCGTGCCAGGGAGAACCGCGCCGAGAGCGTAAGGACGGCGCGCCGCCGCCGCAAGGTGGGGCCGGACTGCCTGGGCTCGGACCGCCGGGAGGCGGTCCCTCCGAGGAGTCGGGCCGATCGGTTCGGAGGGCGCGCCTCCAGGCGCGCCGCGGCGGTGGAGCGTGCACGGCGTGGAGGCGTCGCGATCGGTTCCGGCGGCCGCGAAGGCTGGAGGGCACGGGGCCTTCGGCCCCTGGTCCCTCACCGCCACGGCGCTCGATCGCGATCGATTCCAGCGGATCGGGGCCGTGACGTTTTCGTTTCGGCACCGTGACGAGCGCGCGTAGAATCGCCGCCCATGCGCTTCCCGCTTCGATCGCTCGCGTGCGCCGCGCTGCTCGCGGCGGCGGCGAGCGCGTGTCACTCGGGCAAGGAGGGGGGCGCCGCCGAGGTGCCGCTCGCCGAGCCGGTGCTGCTGCCCACCTCGCAGATCCTCTCGCCGGCGGGCGCGCAGGTGGACGTCGGCGCCTCACCGCTCGGCGTCGCGGTCACGCCCGACGGCGCGCAGGCGCTCGTCACCGCGAGCGGCACCGCGCTGCAGCGGCTCACGCTCGTCGACACCGCCGCGCGCGCCAAGAGCGCCGAGCTGGTGCCGGTCGACCTCAAGACCCTCACCCAGGGCGTGCTGCCGAACGGGCTCTTCCAGGGGCTCGCGATCACCAAGGACGGCAAGCGCGTGTTCGCCTCCGGCGGCGGGATCGAGGTGATCTTCGACGTGGCGCTCGGCGCGGGCTCGCTCGCGACACAGGCGCCGACCATCCCCGCCAAGGGCTTTCCGATCGGGATGGCGCTCTCGCCCGACGAGACCGAGCTCTACGTCGCCCTCAACCTCGCCGGCACGCTCGCGCGCGTGGACGTCGGCCGGAAGAAGATCGAGAAGACGCTGGCGCTCGGCGAGCAGCCGTGGGACGTCGCGGTGCACCCGAGCGGGCGCTGGGTGTACGTCTCGGTGCGCGGCGCCGGCACCGTGGCGCAGGTCGACACCGCGACCTTCACCGTCACGAAGAGCGCCCGCACCGGCGCCCACCCGACCGCGCTGGCGCTCACTCCCGACGGGCGCCGGCTCGCGGTCGCGAACACCAACGCCGACACGCTCTCGATCCTCGACGCCGAGAGCCTCGACAGCCTCGCCGAGGTGAGCCTGCTGCCGTTCGCCGACGCCAAGCTCGGCAGCAGCCCGAACGGGCTCGCGATGTCGCCCGACGGGCGCCGCCTCTACGTGGCCCTCGGCTGGGACAACGCGCTCGCGGTCATCGACCCCGCGCGCGGGCGGCTGCTCGGCCACGTCCCCACCGGCTGGTATCCGTCGTCGGTCGCGGTGTCGCCCGACTCGCGCACGATCTACGTCACCAACCTGAAGGGCGCGCGCTCGTTCCCGCGCACCAAGGAGAGCCAGTTCCCCGACTACCTCATCAACCAGCTCGGCGGCGGCTACCTGGTACCCGGCACGCTCTCGATCATCCCGGCGCCGAGCGACAAGGAGCTCGCGTCGTTGTCGCGCACCGTCGCCGCCAACAACGGCTGGAACGAGGGGCTGCGCCCGGGCGACGCGCAGGCGGTGGCGGGCGCCGAGCTCGACTGCTCGGTGGTGCCGTGCGAGGAAGGCGGCCCGACTCCCATCGAGCACGTGGTGTTCGTGCTGCGCGAGAACAAGACCTACGACCAGCTCTTCGGCGACCTGCCGCAGGGCGAGGGTGACCCCGGCCTCACGCTCTACCCGCGCAAGGTCACGCCCAACGCCCACGCCCTCGCCGAGGCGTTCGTGCTCATGGACCAGCTCTACGCCGACAGCGAGAACAGCCGCCCAGGGCACCAGTGGGTGAACGCGGCGATCGACCCCGACTACGTCGAGAAGACCTGGCCGAGCGCCACCAGCGGGCTGCGCAACCGCCCCGACGACGCCGCCGATCCGCCGGTCAAGCCCATCGTGTACCCCGAGAGCGGCTACCTGTTCGACAACTGCCTCGCCCACGGGCTGCCCTACCGCAGCTACGGCGGCTTCCTGCGCGAGAACCCCGACGGCACCTTCGTCGAGAGCTGGGCAGCGAACACCGACCGCGCCTACGTCGCGTGGGATCTCGCCACGCCCGAGAAGACCCGCTTCGACGAGTGGAAGCGCGAGTTCGACGCCGGGATCTTCCCGCGCTTCGAGTTCGTGTACCTGCCCAACGACCACACCGCCGGCGCGAGCCCGGGCTACCCGTCGCCCGAATACATGGTCGCCGAGAACGACCACTACACGGGCAAGCTCGTCGAGACGATCAGCCACAGCCGGTACTGGGAGAAGACGCTGATCTTCCTGATCGAGGACGATCCCCAGTCGGGCGCCGACCACGTCGACAGCCACCGCACCGTCGGCCTCGTGATCGGACCGCACGTGAAGCGCGGCCTCGTGACCCACGAGCGCTTCGACATGCCGCGCATGATCCGGACCATGGAGATGCTGCTCGGCCTGCCGCCCATGAGCCGCTTCGACGCCATGGCCGCGCCGATGCGCAGCATCTTCACCGCCACGCCGGACACCACGCCCTACGATGCCCTGCCGATCGGTGTGCCGTACCAGGTGAACGACGCCTCCACACCCGGCGCCGCCGAGTCGGCGAAGATGGACTTCTCGAAGCCCGACCGCATCCCCGACATGGCGCTCAACCGGGTGCTGTGGAGCCTGGCGCGGAGCGAGCCCTGGCCGCCCAGGAACGCGCGCTTCTCGACCGACCCCGACGGCGACTGAGCGGCGGACCGCCGGGAGGCGGTCCCGCCGAGGGTAGGAAACACCGGTTTCGGAGGGCGCGCCTCCCGGCGCGCCGTCGACCCCCCGCACTACGGCCGCGCCGCCACCGGCATCCTCACCCGCCGCAGCCCGCACGCGTCGCCGACGTAGAGGAACGAGTCGCGCTCGTCGAAGAACAGGCCGCGGACCCTGGCGCACGCCCGCAGGCTGGCGCGCGGCGCGAGCGTCGCGGCGTCCACGAAGAGCACGCGCTCGCCGATGTAGGTGCCGACCGCGATCCAGCCGAGCGGCGCGATCGGCGCCACGCCGTACGGCCAGCCGCCGAGCACCCGGCGGCGCAGCACCCGCAGGCTGGTGGCGTCGAGCACCGCGATCGAGTTGCGGTAGGTCTGGCTCGCGATCAGCTCGCGGCGCGCGCCGTCGATGGCGATCGCCGGCACGTAGAGGCCGAGGGTGCGAGACGTGGTCTCGCCGCTCGCGGCGTCGAGGCGCAGCACCCGGCCGGGCAGGTCGGCGCGGCCGAGGAGCACGCCGCCGCGCGCCGGGTCGAGGACGAGCTGCTTCAGGTTCTGGAACGGCGAGCGCCACTCGGTGGCGTCCGCGAAGTCCCCCGCCACGAACGCCGCCGGCGGCATCGCGGCGATCATCTGCCGCGCGAGATCGGAGAGGAAGAGCCGCCCGACGCGCGGGTCGAGCGCCGAGGTCTCGAGCTCGGTGAAGCGCGTCTCGTGGCGCTCGACCGGCGGCGCTCCGCCCGCGAGCGGGTAGAGGAACCTGCGCGGCACCGACTCGCCGCTCCCGTGCACCGCGATCGTGGCCTGCGCGGGGAGCTCGGTGGCCGAGTGAGCGTGCTGCTCGGGGCCGTCGAGGTAGCGCGTGAGCGGCGCCGCGCCGCCGAGATCGACGAGCGTCACGCCGCTGCCGCCGTCGTCGCCGTGAGCGTGGGTGACGACGAGGTGGCGCGTGCTCGGCTCCCACGAGAACGAGAACGGCCGGAGCGGACGTCCGCTCGCCGCCGCGCCGAGCGGGATGTCCTCGACGGTCGCGCCCTCGAGCCCGTGCGGCGCGACCCCCCGCGGCCACAGGCCGCCGGCCACGGTCAGCAGCGGGATCGCGGCCGCCGCCGCGGCGAGCGCCCGCGCGCGCAGCTTGCGCGCGATCGTGGCGCCGACCGCCAGCAACGCGAGGGCGAGCCCCACGAGGCCGAGCGCGTCGAAGAGCAGCGCCGCGGCGATCAGCGTGAGCGCGCCGAGCGCGACGGCCGCGGCGATCTTGCCGAGCACCCGCATCGCCCCACAGTGCAGCGCGCCGGTGGCGCGCGCAACCACGGCGTGGAGGGCCGCGCTCCGTCGCGGCCGAAGGCGTAGCGCTGGGGCGGCCGACGAAGCGGCCGCCCTCCAGCGTCAGCCGGCGCGCAGCTCGGGGTTCAGCGTGTAGGTCCCGGTGATGCGCGCGCTGGCGAGGACGTGGCCTTCCATCGCCGCGAGCGCCTCGGGCCCCGTGAAGCGATCGTCCACCGGAAGCTCGCTCACGTCGAGGGCGTAGAGCGTGAAGTGGTAGTGGTGCACGATCTCGTCGTTCCACGGCGGGCACGGGCCGTCGTAGCCGTAGTAGTCGCCCTTCATGGCGGGGTCGCTCGCGAACCAGCCGGTGTAGTCGTTGATGCCCTGGCGCGCGCCCTGGTTGGTGTACGAGTCCGACTTGCCGCCGGTCACCACCTGGCGTGACAGGTCGCCCTCCTCGAGGCGGGTGCGGTTGGTCGGCATCTCGATCAGCACCCAGTGGAAGAAGTCGGCGCGTGGCAGCGACGCGGGGATGGTCTTCCCTTCCTGGTTGACCAGGCTCGGGTCGGTCGGCACGTCGGAGTCGTGGCACACCAGCGCCAGCGTCTTGGTGCCCGCGGGCAGCTCCGACCAGCGGAAGCCCGGGTTGAAGTTCTCACCGAAGGTGATCTTGCTCGCCGGGTCCGGCTTGCAGAACGCGTAGCGGTCGGGGATGCGGCTACTGTCGGTGAAGCTCACGCACTCGAATTTCATGGCTCGACTCTCCGTTGCTCGGGAACGTGGATGCTGGTGGCCGACCGGCGAGCCTAGCTCGAATTCGCGGCGCAAACTCGCACCCTCCGTCCGCGCCGTTCCGTGCCGCCGACGGCCCGTGCCACTCTTGCGGCCACTAAAGCAGAGCCGATCGGATCGCTGTGTGACGCTTCGCACACTTGACCCACGGGGATGGGCGCTGGCGCGGGTGGCGCTGTGCGCGGCGGGGCTCGCGCTGGTGGCGGCGCGAGCGCCAGCGGCGACCACCGCCGCCCTCGATCCTCGCCCCGAGCCACCGCTGGCCCCGGTCCTCGCCGCGGGTCCCCGCGAGTGCCCGCGGATCGCGCTCACCTTCGACCTCTGTCCCGCGAGCCACGAGCCCGGCTTCGACGCGGCGCTGGTGCGGTGGCTGGTCGAGCACGACGTGCCCGCCACGTTCTTCGCGTCGGGGCGCTGGATCGCGCGCCACCCGGGCCCGCTCGCCGAGCTCGCGGCGGTGCCGTTCTTCGAGCTCGGCACCCACGGCGCGCGGCACCTGCACCTCACGACCCTCGGCGAGGACGCGCAACGCGCGGAGATCGGCGGCGCGATCGAGGCGCTCGCGCGCGCCACCGGCCGTCACCCGACGCTGTTTCGCCCGCCCTACGGGGAGTACGATCGCACCACCCTCGGCGTCGCCGGGAGCCTCGGCCAGCGCGTGGTGATGTGGGACGTGGTGTCGGGCGATCCGTCGCCCGACCTCGGCGCGCGGCACATGTGGGCCACGGTGGCGTCGGAGGCCGAGCCGGGCAGCATCGTGATCTTCCACGCCAACGGGAACGGCCACCACACCCTCGAGGTCGTCGAGCGGGTCGTGACCGAGCTGGTGCCGAGGCGCGGCTGGCAGCTCGCCACGGTCTCCGAGCTGGCAGCGGGCTGCGCCGGCGCGGACGCCGCACCCGCCGCGCTCGCGCCGCCGCCGGAGCCCGCCACGCCATGACCGGCACCGCCGCGGGCGGCGCCGCGCCCTCGGTCCGCGCCATGGAGCCGCGCGACCGCGACGCGGTCGTCGAGCTGCTCACCACCTCGGACCCGTGGATCACCCTCGGCTTCACGCGCTCCGACTGGCTCGCCGCGTTCGACCCGGTGCTCCTCGACCGCGAGGCGTACGTGGCGGACGTGGGCGGCGAGGCCGCCGGGATCGCGGTGGTGCGGCCGTCCTACATGCTCGGCGATTACCTCAACCTGCTGGCGGTCGCCGCGGGGGAGCGTGGGCGCGGGCTCGGCCGGCTGCTGATCGAGCACGTCGAGCAGGTCGCGTTCGCGCGCGCCAAGAACCTGTTCGTGTGCGTCTCCGACTTCAACACCCGTGCGCGCGGCTTCTACGCCCGCATGGGCTACGAGGAGGTCGGCGTGCTCCGTGACCTCATCGTGGCGGGCCGCTCGGAGATCCTGCTCCGCAAGACCAGCGGCCCGTTCCGGCGATGAGCACGGCCGGCGGCGACGACGCGTCCGCCGCCGCGGGCTCGCGCGCCGCGCGCCGCCTGACGGGCGAGGAGCGGCTGCGCGGACTCACCGCCGGGTGGGCGGCGGTGACCGCGCTCACCGGGCTCACCATCATGGTGCGCGAGCCGCCGCCGTGGGTGCAGCTCGTCCAGCTCGCGCACGGCCTGCTGGGCGCGATCCTGGTGCCGCTCGGCGTGGTGTTCGTGCTCGCGCACGTCTTCCACGTGTTCGGTCTGGGGCTGCGTGGCGCGCGCCGCTGGTGCGGGCCGGGCTGCCCGCGGCGGGGGCACGCGGCGCGGAACCGATACTGTCCCGTCCGCGACGCACCCGCAAGGCGGCCCGAGCGCGGGTGCCGGGGTCACGCCGCGCCGGTCGCGACGCGGATGCGCTCCCCGTCGATCGCCACCACGCTGCTCTCCTCGAGGAGCGCGCGCAGGCGCTCGGCGTCGAACGGGGTGCACGCGGCGAGCGCCGCGATCACCTCGCCGAGGCTCGCCTCCGATGTGATGGTGGCGGCGCGCGCCGCGATCTCGCGCAGCGCGAGCGTCCCCACCTCGGCGACCGCGGCGCGGTGCCTGAGCTCGGTCACCTCGAGTGACTGCTCGGCGAAGCGCTGCGCCAGAGTGCGCACGAACGGCGTCGTCCACGAGCCGCCTTCGAGGTGGCCGACGAGCGCGTCGCGCGGCACCACCGTGAGCCGCACCGGCGTCGCGGCGCGCACGCTCGCGCTGCGACGGCTGTGCGCGAAGATCGCGGTCTCGCCGAACACCTCGCCCGCCTCCATGCGGCGCAGCACCACCCAGCCAGTGTCCTCGGCGCGGCACGCCTCGCACGCGCCGCTCACGATCACGAACGCGCAGTCGGCCTCGTCGCCCTCGCGCACGATCCACTCGCCCGGGGCGAAGGTGTGCTCGGGAAAGAGGTCGCCGCCGCGCAGGTAGCGCTCGAGGTCGTCCTGGAACGCGCGCGCCGACGGGTGGCGCTCGGCGATGTCCGCCGAGAGCGCGCGCATCGCGATGGCCACGAGCGCGGGGGGGAGCGCGAGCTCCGGGCAGCGCTCGCGTGGATCGATCACCACCCCGGACTGCGCCGCGAGGATGGTGGCGTCGTCGTCCTTCTCGCGGTGCGGCGGGCGCCCGGTGAGCAGCACGTAGAGCATCGCTCCGAGCCCGAAAACGTCGGTGCGCGGCTCGATGAGGTGGGTCTCGCCGCGCGCCTGCTCGGGAGCCATGAACTCGGGCGTGCCGATGATGGTGCCGAGCCGGTCGAGCGGCTGGGTGGCGGCGAAGGGGAGCGGCTCGCCGGCGGTGCTTGCGGCGCCGGGAACCCGGAGCGCGATCCCCCAGTCGGTCACGTAGACCTCGCCGAACTCTCCGACCAGGACGTTCTCGGGCTTGAGGTCGCGGTGCACCACGCCGTGGGCATGGGCGAACGCGAGCGCGTCGCACGTCTTCACGAGGACCTTGACCAGCTCGTGGAGCTCGCGCTCGCTGCGGCGCGCGGGCGGGCGTTCGGCGAGCAGCTCGGAGAGCGGCCGCCCGCTCACCAGCTTCATGCCGAAGTAGAGCCGGCCCTCTCGGGTCGCGCCGAGCTCGTGGATCGGCACGATGTTGGGGTGCTCGAGCTGGCCGGTGAGCTGCGCCTCCTCGACGAAGCGCGCCTCGTCGCGCTCGTCGGGCTCGGGCGAGGGGTGGATGATCTTCACCGCGACGCGGCGCCTGAGCCCGTGGTCGAGCGCCGCGTAGACCGCGGCGCTGCCGCCCTCGCCGACGTGCCGCTCGGCCACGAGCCCGGGGCGGAACTCCTGGAGAGTGCGCGCGGCGCGCTCCTCGTCGGGCATCTCGCCCGGCGTCGCGAACCCGCTCTTGAGCGCCTCGAGCTGCCGGCGTCGCTCGGCGTCCACCCCGCGCAGCGCTCCGAAGACGCGCGTCCTCCTGGGTGTCTCTTCGCTCATGAGGGTTGCGCCGGCGAGGCGCGCTGCGGGCGCCGCGCATCATAGATCCGCGCGCCCGCGCGGCAAGCGGACGCGGCGCGGGCGATGCGCCTCGAGCACCCGAGCAATCGTGGACTTCGCGCCCGGCGGAGGAGTACGTTCGTGGATCCAGCCACACGTGCAGCGATCCGGCGGATCGCGGAGGAGGGAGCGGCATGAAGGGATTCCGCAGTGGGCTCGTCCTGATGACGAGCATGGCGCTGACGCTCGCGGCGACGCATCCGGCCCACGCCGGCGCGCCCGATCCGGAGCGGCAGATCGTGGTCTACAAGGACGCGGCGAAGGCCAAGAAGGCCGTCACCGCGCTCGGCGGGAAGGTGATCCGCGAGCTCGGCGACCTCCACGCGCTGGCGGTGAAGATGCCGGCGGGAGCGCTCGCCAAGCTGCGCTCGGACGCGTCGGTGTCGCTGGTGGAGCTCGACGCTCCCCGCTACCCGCTGTCGATCAGCGCGCCGTCGCCGACCGGCCCGCAGGTGACGCCGTGGGGCATCACGGCGGTGAACGCCGACCCGCAGGCGTACGCGGGCGGGGTGAAGATCTGCATCATCGACTCGGGCTACGCGCGCGGCCACGAGGACCTCGAGAAGCAGCCGGTGAGCGCGTCGGCCGACCCGGGCACGGGCGACCCCTTCTTCGACGGCAGCCACCACGGCACGCACGTGGCGGGCACGATCTCGGCGCTCGACAACGCGATCGGGGTGGTGGGCGTGAACGGCAACGGCAAGCTGCCGATCCACATCGTGAAGCTGTTCGGGGACGACGGTGAGTACGCGTACTCGAGCGACCTGGCGGCGGCGGTCGGCAAGTGCATCGACGAGGGCAAGGCGCGCGTCATCAACATGAGCCTGGGCGGCGGCACGCCGACGCAGACCGAGAAGGCGGCGTTCGACAATGCGCTCGCCAACAACGTGCTGTCGATCGCGGCGGCGGGGAACGACGGCAACAACAAGAAGTCCTACCCGGCGGCGTACGACTCGGTGATGTCGGTGGCGGCGGTGGACTCGGTGCTGGCGCACGCGAGCTTCTCGCAGTTCAACGACGACGTGGAGATCGCGGGCCCGGGTGTGGCGGTGCGCTCGACGGTGCCGAACGGCCAGGGCACCGAGGTGCAGCTGCGGCTCGCGGACGTTCTCGACTCGAAGACCATCGAGGACTCGTTCGAGGCGGCGGCCTTCCTGGGCAGCGGCTTGGGCGACGTGGCCGCCAACCTCTACCGCTGCAACGCGGTCGACGGCCTCGGCAGCCCGGGCGACTGCAACGGCGCCGCGGGCCAGGTGTGTCTGATCCAGCGCGGTTCGATCTCGTTCGCCGAGAAGGTCCAGGAGTGCCAGCGCCGCGGCGG
>CAYMQR010000097.1:0-12179 GCA_964392195.1 uncultured bacterium
CACCTGGAGGCGGTGTGGCTCGGCGACGCGCTCCACTTCCTGCGCGCCAGCGTCGAGCTCAAGCGCGCCGAGGCGAGCGGCGGCGGGGATCTCTGGACCTGGGAGGGCGAGCGCCGCCGCTTCCACGAGACGGTCGGCGGGATCCCACCACGCTTCGGCCGACCCGGCCACATGGTGCTCGTCACCGCGGCGATGGCGGTGGTCGGGCCGGTGCCGTGGGCCGGCCCACTGGTGGCGGCGACGTGCGGCACGCTCTCGATCGCGGCGCTCTTCGCGCTGGTGGTCGCGGCGCGCGGGAACGATCGCGACGCGCTCGCGATCGGCCTCCTCGCCGCGGCATTCCTGGCGTTCGATCCGCTCGCGGTGCGGCTCTCCCGGGAGGGGCTCGCCGACGCCGACGGGGCGTTCTTCGCGCTGCTCGCGATCGGCGCGTACGTGCGCGCGCGCCGTCCCGGCGCCGGTCTCGCGCCGGCAGCCCTCGCCGGGCTGCTCGCAGGCTTCGCCTTCACCGTCCAGACCCGGAACTTCCTGGTCGTGGCGATGCTCGCCGCGTGGGAGCTCATGCCCGGCTCGCTCGCGGCCGGCCGCGCCGCGGGCGAGCGCGCGCGCAGGGCCGCCGCGCTGCTCGTCTGCGCAGCGCTCTTCCCGGTGCTCTGCGAGCTGCCCTACTACGGCGCGCTGCTGGTCGGCCGCACCCACGGGATCGCGCCGCAGCTGCGCAGCTACGTGCTGCAGGTGATCGGCATCTTCGCCAACCACCACTACGCGAAGCGCGACTACCTCCACGCCTCGGCGCTCGCCAACCTCGCGAGCTACCCGTCGCTCTTCCACGCACTCGCGGGGAGCTGGCTGCCGCAGCTCGTGGCGCTCGGCGGGCTCGCGGTGGTGCAGCGCCAGGCGCTGGCGCGCCACGGCGAGGAGCGGGCGAGCCGGCTGCTCGCCCTCACCTGGGCGGTCGGCTCGTTCGTGTTCCTCTCCGCCACCGCGCCGCTCGGCCGCTACGCGTCGTTCTTCGCGCCCGCGCTCGCGTGGATCACCGCCGAGGGGCTCGCTGTGGCGCTCGCGCAGGTGCGCGCCGCGGCGCCGCCGCTCGCTGACGAATGTCATGGACGAACCCCGGGGCCGCGACTATTTTCCCGCCGACTGGCGGCCGCGTGGTGCGTGGCCGGCGCGGTCGCGCTCGCGATCCTGGCGCGCGCCGCGGCGGTCGAGTCTCGCGCCGCCGAACCGGGCTACGCAGCCGCGGTGGCCTGGATGCGCGCGCACGGCGGACCTCGTCACGTGACCACCACCCCCTACGTGAGCCAGGTGTGGGCGGGCGTCGGCGAGGCCGAGTTCCTGCCCGGTTCCGAGCGCGAGCTCGGCGCGCTGGTCGAGTCCGGCCATCGCTACCTGCTCCTCGACCTGATCCGGAACTTCTTCCTCGGGCCGTTCGCGCCCAAGGGGAAGGTGCTCGAGGCGGTGGCGGCGCGCTGCCCGCGCGTGGCCACGTTCCCGAACCTGTGGGCCGAGCGCCCCGAGTACCTGTTCGAGTTCAACTACGACGTGCGCGAGACCTGGCGCCGCATCGAGTCCGCGCACGCCGATCGAAGTGGCGAGATCGAGGTCTACGACCTCGCCGCCTGTTCCCCGCCGTTCGCCGCTGCGTACCCCAGCGCCGAAAGCCGGAGCCTCGAATGAGCGACCTGGCCGTCTCCCATCCGCGTGACCCGGGCGCGCCCCACGAGGTCGAGCTCTCGGTCGTGATGCCCGCCTACAACGAGGAGGCGAACGTCGCCGACACCGTGCGCCGCTGCGCCACCGCGCTCGCCGGCACCCCGGGCGGGTTCGAGGTGATCGTCGTCAACGACGGCTCCAAGGACCGCACCGCCGAGGTCCTCGCGGCCACGCAGCAGGAGATCCCCGAGCTGCGCGTGTTCCTCCAGGACCCGAACCGCGGCTACGGCGCCGCGATCCGGCGCGGCATCTCCGAGTCGCGCGGGCGGCTGCTCGCCACCATCGACTCGGACGGCCAGTTCGACCCCGCCGACATCCCGCGCATGCGCGAGCGCCTGGGCGACGGCATCCACTGCGTGGCCGGCTATCGCACCGCCAAGAAGGACACCCTGCCGCGCGTGGTGGCGAACTGGGGCTACAACCTGCTCACCAAGATGCTGGTCGGCATCGACTTCCGCGACTCGCAGTGCGCCCTCAAGGTCTTCGACGGCGACCTGATCCGTTCCATACGCACCGAGGCCGTCGGCTTCACCTTCCCGAGCGAGATCCTCGTCAAGCTCGTCAACATGGGCTATCGCGTGGTCGAGGAGCCGGTCAGCCACGCGCAC
This sequence comes from uncultured bacterium, assembly GCA_964392195.1. Classification (GTDB taxonomy): domain Bacteria; phylum JADJOY01; class JADJOY01; order JADJOY01; family JADJOY01; genus JADJOY01. The sequence goes on from CAYMQR010000097.1 coordinate 2,325, forward strand.
CGCGCGGCGGGGCAGTCGAACATCCGCTTCTTCCGCACCACCCGAATCATGTTCATCTTCCTGCTCTACATGCGCTTCAAGGTGTTCCTGTATCGCGGGCGATTGATCGAAGCGCCCTGAGCAGGTCGCGGACCTCGTCCGCAGCCCCGCCGCCCGTCGGAGGGCCGGGCGCCTGCCCGGCCGCCGATACGCGATGACGCCGCATCGCCGAGCTCGTCGATCGCTGTAGCAGCGGCGCCATCGGATTCGGGGGTCCGTTCGGGGCGCTGGTAGAGCCTTCGCACGCCCCCGAGCGGAATCCCGGCTCGGTCCACGAGGGGACTCGCCGACGGACGCCTCGCAGCGCAACGCCGCGAGCGAAGCGAGTGCCTCGGGGGTAGGCCCGCCTACAGCGATCCACCGACCGGACGATGCAGCGCCAGAGCGTATCGGCGGTCGCGCGGCGCGCGACCCTCCGGCGTGGATGGGTCAATCGTGGCCGATCACCCGGATCGCCTCGGCGATCCGCGCCGGGTGATCGCGGAGGATCAAGGTGTTGGTGCGCTCGTCGACGGACACGGTGCCCTCCTTGCTCAGCACCGTCCGCTCCAGGATCGTCGCCAGGCTCCTGGCTTCGGCGTAGCGCACCTGCACCTGGCGGGTCTCGAGCGGGGACTCCTCGCGCGCCGGCGTGAGCGGGCGGAACGCAGCGGATTCCTGGGGTGCGATCATCACCACGTTCCCCTGGTACTCGGCGCGCAGCCCGTAGAGCCTGAGCGAGAGCTCGAGGAACTGCCTCCAGGTCACCTGGCCGAGCTTGAGGGTGATCTTGCGGTCGACCGCCGGGTCGAGGATCACGTTGAGGCCGGTGTCGTCCGCCATCATCCGCAGGACGTTGGCGAGGTGCGCGTCCTGGAGGTCGATCGAGACCGTCCTGGCGAGGGGGTCACCACCGGCGCCGGCGGAAACGACGCCGCCGCTCGCGCTCGCGATCAGCGCGGCTACGACGGCTGCGAGGAAGCGGCGCATGCCGCGCAAGCTACCAGGCCGGGATGAAGAACTGCGTGATGACCCGCAGCGACGGGTCGAACACGATCGAGTTGCTGCCGGCGATCGGATACTCGTAGACGACGCCGAGCAGGAACGGCAGGCCGAGCTTGAGGGTGTTCGGCGCCACCGTGATCGAGAGGCCCTGCGACGACGACTCGCCGGTCAGCTCGAGGGCCTGGACGAGCTGGAAGAGCTCCTCCGAGGTGGACTCGATCTTCACCGCGCCGCCGTAGCTGTAGCCGTACTGGACGCCGAGCCCCACCCAGTCGAGGTCGACGCTCACCGAGCCGAGCAGATCGACCGTCTGGCCGGGGGTCCAGCGGTAGGTCGGCGGCACGTTGGACAGGTCGGGGAACAGGCTGCTGTCGAAGCCGACCGCATCCAGCAAGGCCTTGAGCACCGGGTTCGGCGTCGTGAACGTGCTCGGCGTCTTGCGGTTGAACGTGAACGAGTACTTGTAGTCGCACTCCGCCGAAAACACGAAGCGCTTGCCGAAGAACGCCGGGCGGTAGTCGGCCGCCGACACGAACAGCAGCTGGTAGGCACCCGAACCGCGGTCGAGCTCGGGCCCGAGCGCGAAGTTGATGTCGTTGTTCGGGTCGGCGATCCCGCCGGTCGGGATGAACATGCTGAAGGTGTTGCCGAGCGACCACTCGGGGCCGTGGTACCAGTTCGTCGACACCCCGGTCTGGATGTCTTCGAACTCGAGGCCGTTGGTGTCGAAGACCTCGTTGGGCGCGGGACGGCCGAGGGCGTTGATGAGCTTGACCAGGTCCTCGTAGTCCTCGAGGCCGAGCCCCGCGAGGGCGCCGCCGAACGACGCGGTGGGCTCGAGCGTGGTGCGCACGTCGGCGAACTGGATCTCCAGGAACGGGTTGATCCAGTCCGTGAGGCCGACCGAGAAGTTGAAGATGTGGACGTTGCCCGAGCCCTTGCCGTTCAGGTCGATGTTGACCAGCTCGTTGCCGTCGCCGTCGCTGAAGGTGATGGGCGGGATCAGCGAGGTCTTCTTGCCGTCGTCGAGGAAGCGCTCGTTGGCGGCCAGGTAGCGGAACGTGTACTTGATGCCGAAGATGCCTTCCGGGAGCTGGCCGGTGTTGCCGTAGATGTCGAGCTCCTCGGCGCGCGCGATCTTCTTGTCGATGAAGGCCGTGAAGCTGTCGAACCAGTCGGGCGCCGCCTTCTCGAGGATGATGCCGGGCGGCTTGATCGACTCGAGATCCTCGGCCGAGGGCGCGTTGACCGGCAGCTGGCCCTTCTGGGCGTGGGCCGTCCCCGCGCTCGTGCTCCACGCGGCGAGCACGAGCACCGCGGCGCACAGAGCGCGGTGGGTTCCGGTTCGGGTGGGCGCGCGCACGATCGAGTCGGGTGTGGGTGACCCGGCACCGGCTCGAAGACGCGAGATCGAACGTGGCGACGGGAAGGCGCGCTATTCCTACGCGAACGCTTCGCGGCGAGTCAAGGTGAAGCGACGCTCACTCCCACACCGCGCGCGCCTCGCCGCACCGCTCGCGGTGCGACCTTCCTCACACAGCGCGCCAGGGTGCTCTGGTATGCTCGCGCGCCTCCTCGGTGGCGCCACCGGCGCGGCGGGGCGGCGCATCCTCCCGCCGCCCGAGCCATGACCAGCGCGACCGCCGCAGCGCCCTCCCTGCCGCTCCCGACCCCGCGCAAGGCGGTCTTCACGCCGGCGATCGACACGCTCGCGATCGGCGGCGCCTCGATCGCGCTCTTCCTGGTGATGCTGCTGGTGCCGGCGGCGACCGGCGAGGCGTTCTCGCTCAAGCGCGTGCTGATCCTCGAGGCGCTCCTCAACTGGCCGCACTTCACGGCCTCGTGGATCCTCCTCTACGGCTCGCGCGAGACCTACGAGCGGCACCGCTGGGCGGCGATCCACGTGCCCGTGGTCCTGGTGGCGTACGGGATCTTCGCGCTCGCCATGGCGAGCCGCACGCGGCTCTTCCTCGACCTCTCGGGCCTCGTCACGTCCTGCTACCTGGCGGTCCACTACACCGGCCAGGCGTGGGGGATGGTCGCCACCTCGACCTTCCTCGAGGGCATGCCGGTGGCGCCGCTCGAGCGGCGCCTGCTGCGCGCCAGCTTGTGGATCTTCCTCGCCTGGCAGATCGCGTGGAACCTCCACTTCTTCGGCTTCTTCACCGCGCCCAGCCTGGTCGAGCTCGGACCCGACAAGAGCGTGCTGGCGGCGCTCTTCCGCTTCATGTCGGCGCTCACGCCGATCGCGATCGGGCTCGGCGTCACGGGCTTCGCGCTGCTGCGGCGCCGGGTGGGACGCGCGCTGCCGGCGCGCGTGTACGTGCCGTGGCTCGCGATCTGCCTGTGGTACGCGGCGCTCGGCCGCTATCCGAACGCGATCTACTGGGTGCAGCTCTCCCACGCCACCCAGTACATGCTGTTCCCGATCCGCGTCGAGACCAACCGCTTCGCCGCGCGCGCCGCCGACCCGTCCCGCGCCGGCGGCATCGCGGGACGCGGGCTCGCCCTCCACATGGCGCTCTACCTGCTCGCGATCGTGGGCTCGGGTTGGCTGATCTACGCGGGCGTCGAGTCGGTCTCGCCCGAGCACGGGCCGCTCGCCCACCTGCCCTTCATGGTCAGCAACATCGTCAACATCCACCACTACTTCACCGATGGAGTGGTGTGGAAGATCCGCAACCCGGCGGTGCGCCGCGAGCTCTTCGCCCACCTCCCGCGGAGCTGAGCCGGGAGCTCACGCGGGACGGGATCACTCCCGCACGTCGCGCTCCAGCACCACCAGGAACGCCTCGCGGTGCTTCACCAGCATCGCGCGGCGGACCTCGCGCTCGATGGTGATCACCCGCCAGCCGTCGCGGGCGTGGTCGTTCAAGAACTCGGTGAAGTTCTTGGGGTCGGTCTTGGCCTCGCCGAACATGAGCGAGGAGATGAGACCCTCGCGGTAGATCACCACCTTGTATTCCTTCATCGAGTCGCTCCCTCCTGGTGAACGGGTTCAGCGGGCGGTCCGCACCCAGCCCGGACCGGGGCCGAGCCAGCTCTGCCGCTCGGGCGGCAGGTGGCCCACGTCGTTGAACGAGATCAGCGCGGTCGAGCCGTCCGGACGCACCGCGACCACCGTGAGCGCGGCGTTGGCGGTGTCGAGCGAGCGCCACCCGGTGGTGCTCACGCCCATCGCCTTGCGCGCCATCCAGCGGATCACGTTGCCGTGGCACACCAGCACGTCGCGCTCGTCGTGCTCCTTCGCCGGGCGGAAATACGCCGCGTACGCGGCGGCGAGGTTGGCCTCGCACCGGGCCTGATCGGAGGGCTCGGGGCCGTCCTCCGGCCGTGGCTCACGCTCGCGCGGCACGCACTCGTGGATGCGCGCGTCGCGGGTCGGGGTCACGCCGACGGCGCGGCCGATCGTGTCGGCGGTCTCCCGCGCGCGCGTGAAGTCGCTGCTCACGAGCGCGTGGATCGGCGCCGCCTGGGCGGCGAGGCGCTGAGCGGTCAGCTCGGCTTGCTGCTTGCCGAGCGCGTTGAGGCCGTTGGCGCGGGTGTCGTCGGCGTCCGGGTCGCGGGTGTAGTCGCCGTGGCGGACCAGGTAGACGAAGCGGATCGCGTCGCCGGCGGCGTGGGCCGGAGGGCCGCCGCCCGCGAGCAGCGCGAGCAGCACGAGCCCCACGATCCCCGCTCGCCGCGCCGCGCTCTCGGCGCCCGGACGGCGCCGCTCAGCGCCGCGCACCGCGACCCCGCCGGCGCGCCAGCGACCACGCCGCGGCGAGCGCCGCCGCGGCGAGCGCGGTCGACGCGCCGGCGCGCGGCTCGTCCGCGGGCGCGACCGAGCATCCACCGCCGCTCGACTTGTTCTTGCCGGTCACGGTCACGACCCGGGTGGCGGGCGTGGGGTCCGGGATCCCGCGCCGGTCCTTGCACGCGAGCGAGACCGTGAAGGTCCCGGCCCTGGGGAAGACCACGTCGCCGGGCGCGAGCACGTTCGAGTCCGCGATCCCCGAGCCGGCGCCGAAGGTCCAGGTGGGCGCGAGCGGGCCCTCGCCCTCCGAGTCCGTGCACGTCCCGGCGAAGCGGACGCTGCCACCCTTGGCGATGGTCACGTCACCGGCGGGCTCGTCGATGGTGCTGTCGGGGGCTGCGTCCACGGTGATCACGCGCGCCGACGGCGACGGGTCCGAGGCGCCGCCGCCGTCGGTGCAGGTGTAGGCCACCGTGAAGGTGCCGGGCGTCGAGAACGTCACCGCGCCGGGGTCCTCCGCCGACGAGTCGGGCACGCCCGAGCCCTCGCCGAAGCTCCACCGGTGGGTGAGCCCACCGGTCTCGTCCGGGTCGGTGCACGAGGACGCGAAGGTCACCGATTCGCCCGCGACGATGGTGAGGTCGTTGGCGGGCTGGTCGATGGTGCCGTCGGGCGGGACGCCGACGATGATCGTACGCGTGGCGGGCGTGGCGTCCGCGATCCCGAACGGGTCGGTGCAGGTGAGCGTGACCTCGAAGGTGCCGGTGCCCTGGAAGATCTTCTCGCCGGGGTTGAGGGCGGTGCTCGGCGCGATCCCGGAGCCGGCGCCGAAGTCCCACCGCGCGGTGAGCCCGCTCGCGCCGTCGGGGTCGGTGCAGCTCCCCGCGAACACCGCGGACGAGCCGGGGACGATGACGGTGGTGGCCGCGGGGGCGACGATCCGGCTCTCGGGCGGGTCGTCGAGGAACTGCGCCGCGGCGAGCGCGTCCACGCGCCCGCTGCCGAACACGCGGTCGGCGCCGGTCGCGCCGATGTCGACCGCCGACTGGTTCATCGCCTGGTCGAGCTGCGCCTCCGAGCGCCCGGGGAAGGCCTGCGCGAGGAGCGCCGCGATGCCGGCAACGTGAGGCGCCGCCGCCGAGGTGCCGTGGAACGGCGACTGGAACCCGCCCGCGCCGGAGACCGTCACGCCGTCGATCGCGGCGAGCTCGGGCTTCTCGCGTACCTCCCCCGCGGGGAAGTAGATCGTGCACGGCCCCTGCGAGTCGAACGCCTGGGCGGTGTCATGGCCGGGGTCGGCGGCGTCGATCGCCACCACCGACACCACGCCCGGCACGCACGGGTGGCCGTAGATGCTGTCGGCGGCGCTCGCGAGGGTCCGTGGCTTGGCGCGATCGAAGACCATCTCGATGGGCCGCGCGAGGCCGGCGGCCTTGCCGACCAGCAGGAACGGCGTGCAGTTGGCGGGCCCCTCGCACGGCATGTCCAGCACCGCGAGCGGCACCGTGTCGCCGAGCAGCCGCTCGGAGCAGCCTCCCAGCGTCGAGCCGGTCGAGTCGGTGAAGCACACGCCGTACACGTCGGTGGCCGCGCCGTACGGGTTCGCCCACTGCAGGAACGCGGTGCCGCCGCCGGGCGGCACGTCGACGAGCATCGCCACCTGGCCGGCGCCGAAGTCGTGGGCGTGGAACGGATTGCCGCTGTCCCTGTAATCGCCCTGGTAGTGCTTCTGCGCGTCGTTGCCGGCGGCGGTGGCCCACAGCACGCCCGAGCCGACGATCTGGCGCACGGTCCTCGCGACCACGCCGTCCTCGAAGTAGGGCTCCGCCGGGAAGCCGAGGTCGTCGACGATCACCTCGGCGCCGAACTCCGTGACCAGCTTGTTCGCGCAGTCGACGAAATCGACCGTGGTGATGCCGTCGTCCTGGCCGCCGCCGCAGAAGCCGATCGCCGCGCCCGGCGCCACGTCGTGCACGATCTCGATGGTGGCCGTGCCCTCGTCGCCGCTGCCCGACTGGCCATCGATGACCGTGACCGCCGGGCTGTCGCCCGTCGACTGCGAGATGGCGAGGCTGTCGATGCCGTCGGAGATGACGCCCACCTTGATGCCGGTGCCGTCGAAGCCGAGGTCGCGGAGCGCCTCCGAGCGCAGGATCCGATCGCCCTCGCTCAGCGCGCTGCCGGCGCGGGTGACGCCGTAGACGGCGGGCGTGACGCGGCTGACCGAGGCGACCGCCGCGACCTCGTCGAGGCGATCGGCGGGGACCCACGCCTGCACCACGCCGAGCGCCTCGCCGATCCGCTCGATGCGCGCGCCCGCGCCCTCGAGCGCGCCGCGATCGACGTCGCGCGGCGAGTCGACGTGCAGGTAGACGTGCCGCTCGCCGTCCGCGCGCGTGCGCACCAGCGCCGAGGGCGGCGCCCCGGCGCGCAGCACGGCGCTCGCCTTCGCGGAGCGGGTGGCGTCGTCGCTCGCGGAGCGGGCCACGCCGGTGACCGCGAGCAAGACGAGCACGGAGAGCGTGGCGCCGCGCGCCACTCGTCGCGGGAGTCGCATGAATGTCCTCGTTCCGGGCGGGGAAGCGTGACGGGCGGGGGGGGGGGTGTCACGCGGGATCGAACGGCGCCCAAGTTGGCACAGCACGCCTCGAACGGCTCGCGGGGGGACTACCCGGCCTCTGCTGCGGTCGGCGCGGCGCGCAGCGCGTGGCGCGCGCCGTCGGGAGTCACCAGCACGAAGCCGTGCTCGCCGTCCTCCACGACGTGCTCCACGAGCTGGTAGTAGGCGGCGCGGGTGAAGCGCGCCGGAAGGCCTCCGCGCACGCGCGCGTAGACCACGTGCCCGGCGCCGATGGTGAGCGTCGCCGGATCGAGAGGCTCGGCGAGTCCGCCGGCGAGAGCGAGCTCGAAGCCGCCACCCGCCCGTTCCACGCGTAGCACCACGAACGGCGCGTCCTCGACCTCGACGGCGCGGCGCTCCGCGCCGCTCACCACCACGTAACCGCCTCCGTCGGTTTCGCGCGTGAGCCCGCGGGTCAGCATCTCGACGGTGCCCACGTGGGTGATCTCGTCGTCGCCCTCGAACCACTGGCCGTCGCGGTCGAGCCGCAGCGTGGGGACGCGGGAGGCGCGCTGCTGGGCGCTGGTGACGCGGTAACGCGTGAGGCCGTCGTCGCCGACGAAGGGCTCGACCTCGCCGTCGCGCTCCAGCACGTCGAGGTTCCCGACCACCTCCGAGAACACCAGGAAGGTGTAGACGTCGAGCTGACCGCGGTAGAGCCGCCGCGCCACCTCGTAGACGGTCGCCGGTCCCTTCTCGAGGTGATGGCGGATCCGCCGCTGGATGCGCGCGTGGTGCTTGCGGATGCGCTCGATCCACACCCGGTGGGGGAGCTCGAAGCTGCCGTGGCCGGGCAAGACCCGCTCCACGTCGAGGCGCGCGACGTGCTCGAGGCTCTGCAGGAAGAGGATCAGCGAGCGTGGGCGGATGCCCTGGCTCCAGTCCTTCAAGAACAGGAACGGGACCGTGGTGCCGTCGTCGAGGAGGTGGTCCCCGCCGAGCAGCTCGCGGCTCTCGGCGTCGTAGAGGACGATGTGGCCGGGGTAGTGGCCGGCGACCTCGAAGATCTGCAGCCCGTGGCCATCGGTGAGCGGCAGCAGCGCGCCGTGCTCGACCGGACGGTCGACGGTCACGCCTTGCTGGAGGTCGACGGCGTTCGCGAGGAACTCGCCGACCCGCTCGGCGACCTCCGGAGGCGCGCCGTTGTGGCGGAAGAAGTCGACGTTGGCGGCGACCACCGGCGGCGTGCTCCACGGGTAGCTCGCGACCAGCGGCGCGGTGCGCGCGTGCGCCCACACCTCCGCGCCGGACTCGCCGCGGATGCGCGCGGCCTGGCCGTAGTGGTCGACGTGGCCGTGGGTGAGCACCACGCGCTCGAGGTCGGTGATCGCGAGCCCGTGCTCGGCGAGCCCCGCGAGCAGCGCCTGCCACGAGGCGTCGCTCGCGACGCCGGCGTCCACCAGCGTGGGCCGCTCGCCGAGGATCAGGTAGGTGTGGATCGCGCCGACCGGGAACGGCGTCGGCAGCGAGATCCGGTGGATGGGGACGCGCGACATCGTCGGGCCAACCAATCGCACCCGCGCGAGCGGCGCAAGGCGCGTCGCTGGCGGCGGCGGGCGCTGGTCACGGGAAGCCGACGACCGCGCTGCCGTCGAGGGTGTGCTCGCCGTCCTGGTTCTCGGTCCACACCGCGAGCTCGACGCGCCGCTCGCCGTCCTCCTCGAACTTGCGGGCGACCCTGGCGCGGGCGCGGATGGTGTCGCCGGGCCAGGTGATGGCGACGAAGCGCACCCCCAGCTCGCGGAGCTGGCGGGGATCGATCCAGCTCGTGACCAGCTCACCGAGGAAGCCCATGGAGAGCATCCCGTGGGCGAACACCGACGGATACCCCGCGCTCCGCGCGAACGGCTCGTCGACGTGGATCGGGTTGAAGTCGCCGGACGCGCCGGCGTACTTCACGAGCTGGATGCGCTCGAGCGGTCCCTTCACGAGCGGCGCGAGCTCGTCGCCGACCGCGAGCTCCTCGTAGCTCGGGGGCGGGGTGGCGGCGCGATCGGTCGCGGGCGGCTCGCGGGTCATGGTGCGCTCGGTGGGTGCGTGGGGGTCGGTTCGCGCCCCATGTGTAGCAGAAGTGTCGCGCGGCGTTCTGCCACGCGGTCGCATTCTGCGACACGCGTCACAGGCCGAGGGGCGTCGACGCGGCGCGCCATGAAACCCGCACTTCGACGCGGTTTCGGACTGATTTCGGCGGATTCCGCGATCTGCGACGAACACGCGGCGAGCCCGACGCATTGGCACACCGCTCGCTACGGTATCGCGGTGCGTGCTCCCCAAGGCCCCGTCGTTTTCCTGGGGAAAAATTCAACAAACAAACGGTTTCGCGAAGGGGGGCCTTGGGTTTGCGGTGGTGTCTTGGGGGGCCGCCCTTCTCTCCTTGATCGAGTAGCGGTTCCGCGAAGGCGAGTGGCGAGAGCCACTCGCCTTTCGTGTTTGGAGCGTCACGGGGCTTCGCCCCTGCTCCGTCGCCGACCCC
>CAYMQR010000098.1:0-12100 GCA_964392195.1 uncultured bacterium
CGGCGCGATGCGGCTGGCGTGCTTGGCGCGGGCGGATGGCGCGCTGGCGTGGCGAGCGCCGCTCCACGACGCGGCGATCGCGGGTGGCCCGCCCACCGAGAACCCGACCTTCAACCGCCGCACCGCGACGCCGCGGGTGATCGGCGACGAGATCCTGGTGGGCTCGAGCGACGGCGGCCTCTACGCGTTCGACCTCGCGAGCGGCGCGCGCCGCTGGCGCTTCGAGGCCGCGAGCCCGATCTTCTCCGGCATAACCGCGCTCGACGATCACACGCTCGCGTTCGGCACGATGGGCGGCGCGGTGGTGTTGCTCGACCGGCGGAGCCAGCGCGAGGTCGCGCGCCTCGCCACCGGCGGCGGCGTGGTGACCACACCCGTGCTGGCCGGCGGGCGGCTGGTGGTGGGCAGTCGCGACTACCTGCTCTACGGCTTCGACCTCGCGACCCGCGCCGCCGCGTGGCGGTTCTCGTATTGGTTCTCGTGGATCGAGTCGACGCCAGCGCTCGACGCGGGCGAGCTCTACGTGGGCGGCTCGGACTACCGGCGCGTCACCGCGTTCGATCCCGCGAGCGGGAAGGTGCGCTGGTCGACCGACGTGCTGGGCCTGGCGTGGGGAACGCCGGCGCTCACCGCCAACCGCGTGTTCATCGGCACGGTGGCGCAGAACCTGGACGGCACGCTGATCGAGCACCGCGGCGGGGTGGTCGCCCTCGATCGCGCGAGCGGCGCGGCGGTGTGGCGCTACGCATCGCCCGAGCCGCCGAAGGGCGGCTTCGGCGGCTTCGCGGGCTCGCTCGCGGTGGACGACCGGTCGCTCTACGCGATCGGCTTCGAGGGGACGCTGCTCGCGTTCCCGCTCGAGGCGCCCGCGCCGTCCTCATGAACTGACGGGCCCGATCGGGGCCTCTGGGAGATCCATCGGCCGCCGTGTACCGCGGGCGAGCTGACGCTCGCCCCTACACTCCCACGAGCGGCGACCCGGATCGTGGTTGTGTGGGGGAGGGCGTGAGCCCTCCCAGATTGAGGCGCTCGTCCTGAATTTCGCGGCACGACGGTCGCAGTGCTGCGGATCGCGTACGCGTGCGTCGTGGGCGCCGCCGGAATCGCGGCGAAATTCGCGCGCGGATCGTGCAGTGAGCCCGCACGCGTACGCGCAGAGCGTCACCGGGTCGTGACGCGACGCCCGCGCGAGTCACCACTCGGGCGGTCACGGACGGAGGATCGGATGGCGAGCCGGAGCGAGCGGGCGGGCGCGGGTGGCGGTGGGCGGGGCAAGATCGCGCTGGTGCTCTCGGGCGGCGGCGCGCGCGGCGCCTACCAGGTGGGCGTGCTGAAGGGGCTCGCGGAGCTGGGTATCGGCGCGACGGGCCCGAGCCCGTTCTCGATCCTGGTCGGCTCGAGCGCGGGCTCGATCAACGCGGCGATGCTCGCCGCGTGCGCCGACCGGTTCGAGGTGGGCGTCGAGGAGCTGGCGCGGCTGTGGGGCGGCATCGAGGCGCGGCAGGTGTTCCGCACCGACGTCGCGTCGCTGGGCGGGATCGGGCTGCGCTGGGTGCGCGACCTCACCTTCGGCGGCGCGATCGGGCACGTGGCGCCCAAGTCGCTGCTCGACACCGCGCCGCTGCGCAAGCTCCTCGCGAAGACGATCCCGTTCGGCGACATCTCGCGCAACGTCGAGCGCGGCCACCTCGAGGCGCTGGCGATCTCGGCCACCAACCTCTACACCACCAACGGCGTGGTGTTCGTGCACGGCGCGCCGAGCGCGCCGACCTGGACACGCATCCGCCGTCACGTCGAGCGCGCCGAGGTCGGCGTCGAGCACCTCATGGCGTCGAGCGCGATCCCGGTGTTCTTCCCGTCGGTCGAGATCGGCGGGCGCCACTTCGGCGACGGCTGCATCCGCAACACCTCGCCGCTCGAGCCCGCGATCCAGCTCGGCGCGCAGCGGGTGGTGGCGGTCGGCGTGCGCGAGTCCTCGCCGCGCCCGGAGAGCGTGGGGCCGAAGCGGGTGCAGGCGCCGACCATCGCGCAGATCGCGGGCGTGCTGCTCGACGCGGTGATGCTCGACTCGATCGAGGTCGACGTCGACCACGCGCTGCGGGTGAACCAGAGCGTCGCCGCCCACGGCGGCGCGGCCGAGGACCCGTTCCACTTCGTCGACGTGTTGTGGCTCAGCCCGACGCGCTCGTTCGGCGAGATCGCCGCCGAGATGGCGGACCACGTGCCGGCGATCGTGCGCTACCTGCTGCGCGGTCTGGGCGGCGACGAGGCGACCACCGAGCTGGTCAGCTACCTGCTCTTCGACGCGTCGTTCTGCTCGCGCCTGATCGAGCTCGGCGTGGAGGACGTGAAGCGCCGCGCGGACCAGGTGCGCGCGTTCTTCGCCGGCGAGGGCGACGCGGGCTCGACCGACCGGCGCCGCTCGTCACGCGCGGCGTGACCAGCGGCGCAGCCCGCTCCCACCCGGACCGCGCCGCCGGCGCGATCGGAGGACATCGGGTCGATCCGCTATCGTCTGCGGGTCATGCCCCTCGCGCGATCGCTCGCCGGCGCCGCGCTCGTGGCGACGCTCGCGTGGGTGGCGAGCGCGGCGCCCGCGCGCGCGTGCAGCGACTTCGCCACGGCGCCGAGCCCGCGCTGGACGGTCGCCGACGACGACGGCGTGGCGTGGCTGGTCACGCCGTGCGGCGAGCGGTTCTTCTCGGTGGGCGTGAACGGGCTCGACGGCGGCGACGGGCGCGGGCGGACGTCGCCGCCGCGGGCGTACTTCTGGCGCGCCAGCCACGCGAGCCTCGCGGACTGGCTCGACGCGACCCGTACCCGGCTGGTGGGCTGGGGCTTCAACACCGCCGGCGCGATCTCGGCGCCGCCCGCCGCGATCGGGCTGCCGTCGATCCCGAGCTTGGCGCTCGGCCAGAGCGCGGCGTTCCACTGGGTGGACCCGTTCGCGCCGGACGTGCCCGAGCGGCTGCGCGAGAAGGCCGCGGAGCTGGTCGCGCCCTACCGCGGCGACCCGCGGCGGATCGGCTACTTCACGGACAACGAGGTCGGCTGGTGGGGCGGGGCGCTCTTCACCTTCTACGGCAAGCAGCCCGCCACCAACCACACCAAGCAGGAGTGGGTCGCGCTGCTGCGCTCGCGCTACGGCGGGAGCTGGTCCGCGTTCCTCGCCGACTTCGTGCCGCCGGGCGGCGTGACGTCGTGGGAGGAGCTCGCCGCGGCGCACGGGACGCCGACGCGGCTCAGGCCCGGCGGCGCCGGCATCCAGGCGGTGCGCGCGTTCACGGCGCGGGTCGCGAGCCGCTACTACGCGTCGGTGCACGCGGCGCTGCGCGCGGCGGATCCCGACGCCCTCGACTTCGGCGATCGCCTGCCGATCTACTACGACCCGGTCGCGGTGCGCGCGATGGCGCCGCACGTCGACGCGATCGCCACCAACTACAACCCGGACGCCGGCGACGGCTGGATCGCCCGGTACTTCTTCGACGGGCTCGCGCGGCTCGCGCCCGGCAAGCCGGTGCTGGTGTCGGAGTGGTTCTTCGCGGCGCGCGAGAACCGTTCCGGCAACCTCAACAACGGCCACCTCATGACGGTGGCGACGCAAGGCGAGCGCGCCCGCGGCGCCGCCGCGGCGGCCCGCCACCTCGCGGCGCGGCCGAACGTGGTGGGCCTGCACTGGTTCCAGTACTACGACCACCCGCTCGGCGGCCGGCCGGTGGACGGCGAGGACTACGACTTCGGGCTGGTGGACGTCGACGACCGGCCCTACGCCGAGGTCACCGAGGCGCTCGCCGAGGCGAACCGCGCGCTCCCGGCCGAGCACGAGAGGGCGCGGGCGCGTGCCGCGGGTGGCGAGTCCCCGCAGGCGCAGCTCGCGATCCCGTTCGCCGCGGTCGATCCCGACGACGCGAGCCTCTCGGAGTGGCCCAAGGAGGCCGCGTGGATGAGCGGGATCACCGCGCCCGGCGGCGACGTCCCGTTCGGCGACGTCTACCTGTCGTGGAGCGACTCCGGCCTCGCGCTGGCGATGATCGCGATGGACTACTACGACCCGGCGCTGCTCGCCTTCGACGGCGAGTTCCCGGTCGGCGAGGCGCTCCACCTCGACCTGGGCATCGACGCGGGGGGCGGTCCGCGGCGCTTCGTGCTGTCGGTGGTGCCGCCGCGGGTGTTCGAGAAGCGCGCCGCGCCCGCGCTCGCGGCGCGGCTGCGTGCGCTCGCCGACGGCGCCGAGCCCGTCGCCGTGCCGGGCGCCCGGGTGCGCTACTTCGGCTCCGATCAGCCGCGCTACGTGGTCGAGGCGGTGATCCCGTGGGCTTCCGTGGGGCTCGCGGAGCCGCCCCGAGCGGGCGCCTCGCTGCGCGCCGCGCTCGCCGTCACCGCCTTCCACCGCGCGAGGTGGATGTCGCTCGGCGGACGCGCGCCGGGCGACGCGCTGGCGCACGCCGAGAGCTGGCGGGAGGCGCGGCTCGCGGCGTCGCCGCGTCCGCCGGGCGAGCCCGCCGTGCTCACCTCCCGTTCCGGGACGGAGCGCTGATCGAGGGCGTCTTGCCGTCGATCAGCACGGCGGCGAGGAAGTCCTCGACCAGCGCCTTCACCTCCGCCGAACCGCCGATGTTGTCGTGGTCGGCGATCGTGCCGTCCTGGTACTCGTTGAACTGGACGAGCCCCGCGGTGGTGCCGTTGGCGACGTTGGCGGCGAGCGGCGACGGCGCCTCGGCGAGTCCCGGGACCGCGCGCGCGACCGGCGTGACCAGCGGCAGGTCGATGGCCCGGGCGAGCGCCTCGTTGCTCTTGTTGTTCACCACCTGATCGTCGATCACCTCGAGCTGCAGCACCGAGCGCGCCTGGCGCGGCGCGTCCTCGATGGGAGGGCCGTCCTTCATCCAGCGGGCGAACGTGAGCGGGTCGCCCGGGGCGAACACGCTCTGGCCGACCGCCATCAGCGTCAGCACGTCGGAGACCGGCAGGTCGAGCAGGTCGGCCACGCCCGCGAGGGTGCCGAAGTCGTCGCTGCCCTGGTTGATGGGCGGGAAGCCGAACGCGATGTCGGTCCAGGTGCCGCCGCCCACCAGCAGCGCCGCGGCGCGCACCGACGGCTCGACGGCGGTGAACATCGAGCCGAGGATCGCGCCGAAGGACACGCCGAGGTAGCCGATCCGCGAGCCGTCGACGTCGGCGACGCCGTCGGGAGCGCCGATCGGGGCGAGGTCGAGCGCGCTCAGGTCGGTCGCGACGGTGCGCGCGAGCTGGACGAGGTCGGCGACGGTCTGGCGGGCGTTGTCGCGCCCGCCCGGGATCCAGTCGACCGACAGGAAGCTCAGCGCCGGCAGGAGCTCGCCGGTGTAGCGCGAGCCGTGCTCGGCGAAGTCGATCGCGACGCTCGCGATGCCGCGCCGCGCCAGCCCGCGCCCGAACAAGCCGACCTCGTTCTTGGAGCTGTTGATGCCGTGACCGTAGATCACCACCGGCGCTCGCCGCGCGCCGCGCGGCAGCACCAGACGCGCCTCCAGCGAGACGCGCGGCGCGTTCACCGGGTAGCCGGCGAAGCGCTCGAGGTCGAAGGTCTGGTCCTGGCGCCGGAACTCGTAGGCGTCGATGTGGCCGCGCACCACCACCGAGTCGCCGTCGTCGTCGCCGACGGAGTCGACGGTGAAGCGCGGCTCGCGGTCGGCCGCGCTGAGGATCTCGTGCCGCACCAGCCGCACCAGCCCGCCGCCGGACGCCTCGTCGCTGGCGGTGGTGAAGACGGTGGCGGCGGCGACGTCGTCCGGCGCGAGGCCGAGGCTGGCGGTCACGCCGTCGACCGCCGAGCGCAGCACGCCGCCGTAGTCCGCGAGCGCCGCCGGCACCGCGTGACCGCCGAGCACCGTCTTGGTGGCGGCGCTGCGCCCGAACGCGCCGCCCGAGACCGCGCGCAGCCCGCGCGTCACCACCAGCGCGTAGCGGGTGGCGGGGCGGAGGGGAGCGAGCGCGCGGATCATCACCATGTGGCTGGGCGGCTTCTGCGCGGCGCCGAGCGGCTCGAGCCACGCCAGGAACGGCACCGGCTCGCCGAAGCCGGGCGCGTCGCGGTCGGCCACCGTCAGCACGATCGGCGAGCCCGGCGCGGCGGAGGCGGCGGGGCTCGGCAGGCTCGCGGCGTCGAGCGGCTCGCTGAGCGCGAGCATGATGCGGCCGTTGACGTCGAAGCCGTCCATCTCGCGATCCCCCGCGAGCCCCACGAACACCGGCACGGCGGTGGTCTCGACGACGATCCGCCGGCCGAGCGGGCGCGACGGATCGGCGGTGGTGTAGAGATCGGAAGGGAAGGGCCGGAGCTCGCCGCCGAGCGGATCGAAGCGGACGAACGCGGCGTCGTCGGTCTCGGTCGGCACCGGGCTCGACGCGCCGTCGCCGCCGCAGCCGGCGGCGAGCACCGCGGCCGAGACGGCGAGCGCCGCCAGGCGCCTCGCGAGCGGGCCGCGCGTCATCGGGTGAAGGCTTCGCGCGGGCGGTACTCGGCGCGGGTGTCGCCCATGTGGTAGCGCAGCCAGCGGTTGCGGCTGGTGCGCGCGACGCGATCGGCCACGTCCTCGAGCGCCGGGAACCAGCGCCGCAGCGTCTCGGCGGTGAAGATCCACGGCGCCTGCGCGAGCGGGTGAAGCGCCCACAGCCCGACCGCCGGCATCTGGTGCTGCTTGTACGTCCACGGCGGCGTGAAGAAGCGCGTGTAGCCCATGTGGACCTTGTGGTCGAAGGCGTCGTACGCGCGCTTCCACGCCGGGCCCTCGGGCTCGGGCGTGAACGCCTTCACGTACGACTGGCAGAGGTGGCGCCCATCCTCGCCCGAGCCGCGCGTGCCCTTCAGGATGGTCACGAACGTGAGCTGCGCGGCCTCGCGCATCGAGCTCGGGTACCACCTCGGGCGCACGCCCATGAGGTGCCCGACGTAGCGCCAGAAGTGCATCATCGCCTCGATCTCGCGCACGCTCGGCCGGTAGCCCATGGCCTGCATCGCGACACCGGGCGCGAAGCTGCCGCCCATGAGGGTGAGCAGCGCGTCGCCCTGGCTGATCGGCACGCCCCACGCGTCGAGCTTCCACTCCGGGTGGTCCATGAGCCTGCGGCGCACGAAGACGTGCATGATCCGCACCCGCAGCGCGGACGCCCGCCCCGGCGCGCCGGACGCCAGCCCGCCCGGCTCGGAGACCGCGATCCAGAACGCCGCGGTCTCGAGGAAGCGGTGGCGGGTGCTGTCGCCGGCGTAGGCGCCGGTCAACACCAGCGGCTTGGCGACCGAGTTCTCGGCGTAGCCCTCGAGGGTGATCGCGCCGGCGAACCGGAACACCGCGGTGCCGTAGCGGCGGAAGACCTTGGCGCCGAGGTCCACCAGCTCGTGGTCGACCCACGCGGGGTCGGTCTCGATGTCGTCGAAGAGCCGCACCAGTGAACGGGGCGCGCGGGGAATCGCGCGCACGCCTTCGGCGAGAGCGCGCTCGAGGAGGTCACGGCCGATCTTCGGGCTGCGGCCGAGGTAGACCTCGTCGACGAACGCCTCGGCGAGGGGGTCGGCGTCGCAATACATCGACGCCAGCGTCTCGACGACGTCGTCGGGCGGCGCGGGGTCGAAGCCGAAGACCCGCTGGCCGACCGCGCGCAGGCGGCGCGCCCACGGCTTGTCGAGGTTCTCCCAGTAGCGGAACTCGGTGGGGCGGCGGGGAGGCATCATGCGGTCGCTCGGCGAAGAGGGAGTGGTCGGCGCCGCGAGACGCGGGGCCGGGTCCGTCGATTGTAGATGCTCGCCGCACGCGAAAAAAACGTCTCGTGACCGACCTGCCCTCGCCGCGGAGACGCGGCGACGACCCAGGCGGGCGGGGTCGGGGTCGGAGCGATGCAAGCGCTGGATCCTGTTTCCACTCCAATCGAAGATCCGGCCATCCTCCACCGCTCGTCGCGCCAGGTTCGATCCCGTGTTCGTCGAAGCACGGCGCCGAGGCCGCCGCGACCCGACAAGTTCCGATCGCAAGCGAGGGATTCCATGAGCCGCGCCCAGCCGAGTCACTACCCTCACGTCGCCGCGAACCGAACCTGCTGGCAGCGCTGGGCGGCCGACTACGTCGCTGCCGGCGAGCGCGCGTGGGCGGCGTCCGAGCCCACCTGGGGGATCTGGGGCCTGCCCGAGAGCCAGGTGCACATGCTCCCGGCGAGCCTGGACGGGCTCGACACCGTCGAGCTCGGCTGTGGGACCGGCTACGTGTCGGCGTGGATCGCGCGCCGCGGAGGGCGCCCGGTCGGGATCGACAACGCGTGGGCGCAGCTCGAGAGCGCTCGCCGGCTGCAGCGGCAGCACCGCCTCGTCTACCCGCTCGTCCACGCCGACGCCGAGCGCACTCCGCTCCGCGACGGCTGCGCGGACCTGGTGATCTCCGAATACGGCGCGAGCCTGTGGTGCGACCCCTACCGGTGGATCCCGGAGGCGGCGCGCCTGCTGCGTCCGGGCGGCGAGCTGCGCTTCCTGACCAACGGCTACCTGCTGTCGCTGGTGCTGCCGCCCGAGGTCGAGCGGGCGAGCGAGCGGCTGGTCCGCTCCCAGTTCGCGAGCCCGGAGGTCCGCGCCCCCGACGGCTCGGTGGAGTTCCACCTGCCCCACGGCACGATGCTCCGCTGGCTGCGCGCCAACGGCTTCGAGGTCCTCGACCTGGTCGAGCTCGAGGCGCCCGCGGACGCCACCACCGGCGCGGACTGGATCACCGCGGACTGGGCGTCGCGGTGGCCGAGCGAGGAGGTGTGGCGCGCGGTGAAGAAGGAGCGCTGAGCGCGCCGGCGCGCGGACGCTCGGGTGTCAGCCCTTGCGGCGCCCGCGACGAGAGCGCTCCGGCGCCGGCGGCTCGTTCCGCCGCAGCGCCTCGACGAGCGCCTGGAACGGGAACGCGGTGGTGCGGACCATCGTCTCGACGGGCTGGCGGCAGCCGTCGAGGATCCACTCCTTCGCGATCTCGACCGCCCCGCCCACCAGCGCCTTGCTGAGGAGCTCGGGCTCGAGCCCGCGCCGCGCGATCTGCGGCTCGAGCCCGCGGAGCAGCGAGGCCTGGATCATCACCGCGAACGCCGCGGTGACCTCGCGGTAGAGCGCGAGGAAGCGGGGGCCCATCACCAGCGGCTCGAAGAGCTGGATGCGGGCGCGGCGGCGGTCGTCGTGGAACCAGCGGAACAGCGCCGCGAGCATCGCGGGGACCCGCGCCGCCGGGTCACCGGGCGATCTCGCGTCCGCTTCGGCCTCGGCCGCGGCGAGCGCGGCCATGAGGCCGCTCACGCATTCGGTGGCGACCTCCAGGAAGAGCGCCTCGCGGTTCTCGAAGGACTCGTAGAAGTACCGCTCGGTGAGCCCGGCTTCGGTGCAGAGCGCCTTCACCGTGGTGCCGGCGAAGCCGTGGTTGCCGAACAGCTCGAGCCCGGCTTCGGCGAGCCGGCGGTGGCGCTCGGCGCTGCGGTCACCTGCGGCCTGGCCGCGGTAGCTGCGCCCGGCGCCGTTCGCTTCGGTCTTCATGTCTCGCATCTTGACATGAACCATTGTCACATGGAAACTGACATGGTGACATGTCAGATCGGTCCGGCCCGCCGCGCGGCGGATCCGGCGAGGAGAGCGTGATGGCCCGAGCCGCGAAGACGAAGCCCAAGACCAAGCCCGCCTCCAGGAACGGCCGCGCCGCCTCCGCCTCGGTGACGTCCACGGCGCCGACGCTCAGCGCCCGCATCGGCATCCTCGGCTCGGGCTTCTCGGGCCTGGGGATGGCGATCCGCCTGCGGCAGGAGGGGATCGAGGACTTCGTGGTGCTCGAGAAGGCCGGCGACGTCGGCGGCACCTGGCGCGAGAACACCTATCCCGGCGCCGCGTGCGACGTCCCCTCGCACCTCTACTGCTACTCGTTCGAGCCCAAGGCCGACTGGTCGCGGGTGTTCGCGCCGCAGGGCGAGATCCTCGACTACATCCGCCATTGCGCGGACAAGCACGGCATCCGGCCCAAGATCCGCTTCCATACCGAGGTGGTGTCGGCGCACTTCGACGAAGCGGCCCGCCACTGGGTGGTGAAGAGCCGCGCCGGCGAGGTCTTCCACTTCCAGATGGTGATCGCCGGCAAGGGCGCGCTCCACGTGCCGTCGAAGCCGCGCCTCCCGGGCGACGAGCGCTTCCGCGGGCCGGTCTTCCACTCGGCGGAGTGGGACCACTCGGTCGACCTCACGGGCAAGCGCGTGGCGGTGATCGGCTCGGGCGCGAGCGCGATCCAGGTGGTGCCCGCGATCGTCGACCGGGTCGCGCACCTCGACTACTACCAGCGCACGCCGTCGTGGGTGCTGCCGCGCGGCGATCGCGCCTACACCGAGCGCGAGAAGAGCCTGTTCCGCAGCGTGCCCGCGCTGCGCTGGCTGCACCGCCAGCAGATCTACTGGAGCCTCGAGCCGCGGGTGCTCGGGTTCACGGTCGCGCCGCGCGTGATGTCGCTCGCCGCCAACCTCGGCCGCCGCCACATCGCCAAGTACGTGAAGGACCGCGAGCTGCGCAAGAAGCTCACGCCGCGCTACACGATGGGCTGCAAGCGCACGCTGCTCTCGGACGACTACTACCCGGCGGTGGTCCGCCCCAACGTCGAGCTGGTGACGGACGGCATCGCCGAGCTCCGCGAGCGCTCGATCGTGACCAGCGACGGCCGCGAGCGCGCCACCGACGCGATCGTGCTGTGCACGGGCTTCAAGGTGAGCGAGCTGCTCTCGGGGCTCGACGTGAAGGGCGTCGGCGGGCGGGACCTCGAGACCGACTGGCGCGAGGGCGCGCGCACCCACCTCGGCATCACCGTGAGCGGCTACCCGAACCTGTTCTTCCTGATGGGGCCGAACACCGGCCTCGGCCACAACTCGATGATCTACATGATCGAGTCGCAGATCCACTACGTGCTGGAGGCGATCCGCGCCATGGACGCCCGCCACGCCACCACCGTGGACCCGCTCCCGCGGGTGCAGGACCGCTTCACCGACGACGTCCACGAGCGGCTCGCCCGCTCGGTGTGGGCGAGCGGCTGCCAGAGCTGGTACCTCGACGAGGCAGGGCGGAACAGCACGACGTGGCCGGGTTTCACGTTCGAGTACCGGGCGCGCACGCGCCGCTTCGACCCGTCCGCCTACCAGCTCGCCTGAGCAACGCGGCCGGTAGTGGGTCAGCTCGAGCTCACCCTCGCGGCTCGAAGGCGGTGTCTCGGCCGGACCGACCCACCACGGTGCGGCCCGCGGCCTTGCGCGGGTCCGGCGCGGCGTGCGAAACGTCGCAGCGATGAACGCGCGACGATTTGGGCCGCTCACCGCGTTGCTGCTGACGTCGTTGCTGGGCTGTGGCGGCGGCGGGGGCTCCTCGCCCGGCACGCCGCCTCCCGAGTCCCCCGAGGCGCTGGTGTCGGGCGCGTCGCCGTTCACGGGAGACTGCGGCGGCGGGTCGAGCGGCACGCTCTACGCCG
This sequence comes from uncultured bacterium, assembly GCA_964392195.1. Taxonomy (GTDB): domain Bacteria; phylum JADJOY01; class JADJOY01; order JADJOY01; family JADJOY01; genus JADJOY01. Next base: position 11,487 of record CAYMQR010000098.1, read on the forward strand.
ACGCGGAGGTCGAGCCGTACCTGGCGATCAACCCCACCGATCCGGCCAATCGCATCGCCGTGTGGCAGCAGGACCGGTGGTCGGATGGCGGCGCTCGCGGGCTCATGAGCGGCGCCTCGTTCGACGGCGGACGGACGTGGTCGCGCGCGAGCCTGCCGGTGTCGAGCTGCGCCAGCGCCGCCGCCGCGGCGTACACCCGCGCCTCGGACCCGTGGGTGAGCTTCGCCCCCGACGGGACCGCGTTCGCGATCTCGCTCTCGTTCGCCGGCGGGAGCTTCACGCCGGGCGCCGTGAGCGCGGTGCTGGTGGTGCGGTCGTCGGACGGCGGGCGCACCTGGAGCGCGCCCGCGACGCTCATCGCCGACGGCGCCGACGCGTTCAACGACAAGGAGACCCTCACCGCCGACCCCACCGACCCGGCCAGGGTCTACGCGGTGTGGGATCGCGCCCTGAGCGACGGCTCGGGGCCGACGTGGTTCGCGCGCACCGTCGACGGCGGCGCGAGCTGGGAGCCGGCGCGGCCCATCTACGACCCGGGCCCGTCGAGCCAGACGATCGGCAACCTGGTGGTCGTCCTGCCGGACGGCACCCTGGTGAACGTGTTCACGCAGATC
>CAYMQR010000099.1:0-12056 GCA_964392195.1 uncultured bacterium
AGGCCGAGTCGGCGCGCCAGCGCACCCTCGAGCGCGAGCTCGAGTGGGTGCGCATGGCGCCGCGCGCGCGCCAGGCGAAGAGCAAGGCCCGCCTCCAGCGCTACGAGGAGCTCCTCAACACCACCGTCGAGAAGCACATGGAGGTCGCCGAGATCACGATCCCGCCCGGTCCGCGGCTCGGTGACGTGGTGGTCGAGGCGCAGGACGTGTCGAAGGGCTTCGGCGACACGCTCTTGATGGAGAACCTGAGCTTCGCGCTGCCCAAGGGCGGCATCGTCGGCGTGATCGGCCCCAACGGCGCGGGCAAGACGACACTCTTCCGCATGATCGTCGGCCAGGAGAAGCCGGACTCGGGGACCTTCAAGGTCGGCGAGACGGTGAAGATCGCGTACGTCGACCAGAGCCGCGACGCGCTCAACCCGGACCGCAGCGTGTGGGAGGAGATCTCGGAGAAGAACGAGCTCATCGAGCTCGGCAAGAAGCAGATCAACTCGCGCGCCTACTGCTCGTGGTTCAACTTCAAGGGCCAGGACCAGCAGAAACGCGTCAAGGACCTCTCGGGCGGCGAGCGCAATCGCGTCCACCTCGCGAAGCTGCTCAAGAGCGGCGGCAACCTGCTGCTCCTCGACGAGCCCACCAACGACCTCGACGTCGACACGTTGCGCGCGCTCGAGGATGCGCTGATCGACTTCGCCGGCTGCGCGGTGGTCATCAGCCACGACCGCTGGTTCCTGGACCGCATCGCCACCCACATCCTCGCCTTCGAGGGCGACTCGAAGGTGGTGTGGTTCGAGGGCAACTTCCAGGCGTACGAGGAAGACCGCCACAAGCGTCTCGGCGCCGAAGCCGACCAGCCCCACCGCATCCGCTACAAGAAGCTCACCCACGACTGATCCCCGCCCGTCGGAGGGCGCACGCGCCTTTGGCGCTGCTGCCGCGCCGGCGATACGCGATGGTGTTGCATCGCCGGGCCGTCGTTCCCTGTTGGCCTTCGTCGGGCGCCGCCGATCGAGCGGCTTCCCGCCGACGAAGCGGCGGGCTGCAGGCGCTCGTGGCCGAGGTCGGCGGGCCGGCGTTCGTCTCGTAGCGCGCGGCGGCTCCGCCCCCCCGCCAGAGCCACGCCCCCTCCACCGCGGGCGGGGTTGCTATGATCGGCGCGCGGCCGCACGGTCGCGGACGAGGAGGCGTCGATGAGCGGATCTCTCGGGGCACACCGGCGGCGCGCCGCCGCTCTCGCGTTGCTCGCGCCGCTCGTCCTCGCGGCCACGTCCTCGCACGCGCAGCCCGCCGATCCGCCACCCGGGATCCACGCCCGCGAGCTCGCCGAGCACGAGGGCGAGGCGCCATCGCTCACCGGCGAAGAGCCCGCGCTCGGCAGTGACACGTTGGGCGCGCCGCGGGTCGCGAAGCAGGTCGTGGGCTTCTACCCGTACTGGGCCGGCGGCTTCACCGGTGTCCACTGGGACCTGCTGACGACGGTCGCGTACTTCAGCGCCGAGGTCGACGCCACCGCTCGCAACGGCACGTTCGGTGACGTCCACGGCTGGGGTTCCGGGACCGCCTCGCTCATCTCCACCGCGCACGCCAACGGCGTGAAGGTGGTCCTCACGCTCACGCTGTTCGACTCCACCGCGATCACCACGATCCTCGGCAACGCGAGCTACCGCAGCGCGCTCGTGAACAACGCCCTCGCCCTGGTCCAGGGCGCCGGCGGCGACGGCGTGTGCCTCGACTTCGAAGGCGTGCCCGGCGGCTCCGCCAACAAGACCGGGCTGGTGGCGCTGATGACCTCGATGACGGACGCCTTCCACGCCGCCATCCCGGGCTCGAAGGTGCTCATCGCGACACCCGCCGTCGACTGGAACGGCGTGTTCGACTACGACCAGCTCGCGCTCCACTCGGACGGCCTCATGATCATGGCCTACGACTACCACTGGAGCGGCGGCGCGCCCGGCCCGGTCTCGCCGCTCACCGGCGGCTCGCTGTGGGGCACCTACAACGTCGAGTGGACGATCGCCGACTACGTCACCTGGGGCGGCACCGAGAACCGCGCCAAGTTCATCCTCGGCGTCCCCTGGTACGGCTACGACTGGCCGACCACCAGCTTCGCGATCCCCGGCACCGCCACCGGCTCGGCCACCTCGCGCACCTACGCCCAGGCCAAGAGCCGCGCGCAGACCTCTGGCTCGATGTGGGACGCGGCGTCGCAGACCCCGTTCGTGCTCTACACCTCGGGCGGCTCGCGCCAGCTCTGGTACGACGACGACGCGTCGATCTCGCTCAAGCTCGATCGGGTGAACGACGAGAACCTCGGCGGTGTCGGGATCTGGGCGCTCGGCTACGAGGGCAGCAACCCCGAGCTCTGGACCGCCCTCGAGACCAAGCTGGTGCCCGCGTGCCCGGACGCCGACGGCGACGGCTATACGAGCGCGAGCTGCGGCGGCACCGACTGCAACGACGCGAGCGCTGCGGTCCACCCGGGCGCCGCCGAGGTGTGCGGCAACGGCGTCGACGAGAACTGCAGCGGTGTCGCGGACGAGGGCTGCCCCGTGGGCTGCGGCGGCGCCACCGCCGAGGCGGCGCCGATGGGCGGACCGAGCGCCGGCGGAGGTGGCGCCCGCGGGCTCGGCGGGCTCGTCGACCTGGTCCCCGCCGCGATGCTCGTCGGAGCGTGGCGCGCGCTGCGCGCGCGTCGGGCGATCGTCTCGAGATCCTGACCTTCCGACGCGAACAACGCGCAGCCGTGATCTCTACAGCCAACTGCGAAGGGGCTGCTGCAAGGAAGGGGCACGCGCCTCAGGGCGCGTCGGCGAGCGAAGCGAGCCGACTTGGGGGGCGCCCGCAAGAACCGCGCTTCCTGCGGGGCGGGGGTCTGGAACCCGCGCTCTTCGCGCGCTCCCCGAGGAGACATCGGCAGGCTGCTGAAGAACTCGCATCCGCGAGTTCTTCAGCAGCCTGCTAACGACCGATGGCGGCGCTCGCCGCCGGTGGTTGGCGAGAGGCGGCGAGCGAGCTGGCCGACGCGGCGCGGCGTGCGCGCGCGCGTGACCTCGTAGGTCCGCGCGGGTCGCGCGCGAATCCCGCGGATTCGTGCGCTTCGCCGTGCTCCGCGCTTGCGCCGCGTCCCCGCTCGGCTCGCGCACGGCGGGCCTTGGCGTGGCGCTTGCTCAGTCGGACGCGCGAGCGCCTCACGATGCCCGCCGATCCCGAGCCCTCCACCCTCGACCCGCGCCGTACCAAGCCCCACTCCGGCCCCGCGCGCGGCGGGCTCGTCGTCGAAACCCGCCCCGTCGACGGCCTCGTTCGCCGCCGTCGATCTCCAGGAGACCTCATGGACCCAGCTCCCTGCGCAGAGCCCACTCGCCGCATCCAGATCCCCACGCCGAGCAGCTCGCCCGTGGTGCCGAGCCTGCTCGTGGTGGAGGGCGGCGAGCCGGGCCTGCGTTTCGACCTCGAGCCGGAGCAGCCGAGCTTCGTGGTCGGACGAGGAGAGCTCGCCGACGTGCTCATCGACGACGAGACCGTGTCGCGCTCGCACGCCACCATCAGCTTCGACGGGCTCGCGGGGCGCGGCCGCGTGGCGCGGGTCATCGATCTCAACAGCCGCAACGGCACCTTCGTGAACGGCACCCCGGTCGACTCGGCGTGCCTGCTGCCGGGCGACAAGGTGCAGATCGGGCGGGTGGTGCTGCGCTTCGACCTCCTCGACCGCTCCGAGCGCGCCTGGACGCGCCGCTCGCCGAGCCGAACCCCCACGGAGAGCGGCGCGAGCGTCACCGCCGACGCGGCCGCGTTCGAGCGCGCGCTCGGCGTGCTGTGGCTCGCGTTCCAGCCGATCGTCAGCTCGTCGCGCCGCGCGATCGTCGGCTGGGAGGCGCTGGTGCGCAGCGACGAGCCCACGCTCGCGACCCCCGATCGGCTGCTCGCCGCGGCCGAGGCGCTCGCCCGCCTCCACGACGTGGGCCGCGCCGTGCGCGCCGCCGCGGCGCGCGCCGTCGAGCGGCTCCCGGAGGGCGCCTACCTCGCGGTGAACCTCCACCCCGACGACCTCCGCGACCCCGAGCTGGTCGATCCGGGCGCGCCGCTCTCGCGGGTCGCGCCGCGGGTGGTGCTCGAGATCACCGAGCGCGCGTCCATCGACCGCCTCGGCGGCGTCGAGGAGCGCGTGGCGCGGCTGCGCCACCTCGGCTACCGGATCGCGATCGACGACGTGGGCGCCGGCTACGCGGGGCTCGGCACGGTCACGCGCGTGGTGCCGGACGTGCTCAAGGTCGACCGCAGCATCGTCCACGAGCTCCACAGGAGCGCCACCAAGGCCAAGGTCATCCAGTCGCTGTCGGCGCTGTGCGCGGACCTCGGCGTGCAGATGGTGGTCGAGGGCGTCGAGACGATCGAGGAGATGGTGGCGGCGCGCGACCTCGGCTGCGATCTGATGCAGGGCTACCTGTTCGCCCGCCCCCACGACCGCGAGCCGGACTCGCGGCTCAACGTGTGAGCGTGGGCGCGGGCCAGCGGCGGAGCGTGAGGCGCGGGGCGATCGCAGCGCGCGCGGCGCCACCGCGCCACGCCAGCGCCACCACGTGCTCGGGTGTCGGCCGGAGCAGCCAGAACCACCACCCGCCGCTCGCGACGGCGGACACCGACGCCACCAGCCGAGCACCGCCTCGCGCGTCGAGCTCGAACGCGACGCTCTCACGGTCGAGCTCGAGGAGCGGCGTGCCGAGGACCTTGGTGTACGCCTCGCGGAGCGTCCAGCGCTCGAGGAAGCGCTCGGTGCGCTCGGCCGGCGTGCCCGCAGCCTCGACCGCGGCGGCGTCGGCACGCGAGAAGAAGCGCCGCGCGATGGCGAGCGGCTCGGTGCGGCGGGCGCGGGGCTCGGCGTCCACTCCCACCCGGCCGCCACGAGCGACGGCGCACACGGCGAGGCCACGGGTGTGGGCGACGCTGAAGTCGAGCGCCTCGCGCGCGCCGCCGGGCGCCGCGCCGGCCGCCAGCCGGGGCCGCCCGCCCGGGTCGGTCGTGAAGCACGGCCGCGCCGGATCCCCGCCGCCACCGACGGCCGCGAGCGCGGACCTCACCAGCGCTCGGCCCACCACGATCTCGAGCTGGCGCGACCGGCTTCGGGCGTCGCGGACCCGTTCGCGCTCCGCGTCGTCGAGCCACCCGGCGAGCCAGCGTTCGCGGTCGGCGGCGGTGGTGGCGCCGGGATCGGTGATCCAGAGCTCGATCGCCCCGGCGTCGTGGCCCGCGTCGGTCGGCTCGCTCCCCATGCCCCGAGTCTAGGGGTTCCGCGACGTCCGGACGAGAGCGGATCGCGCGGGCCGATCCCCGGATCCACGCGGTGTGGCCTCGCCTTTTTGCACTTTGGCCGGGTTGCGGTTTATCGTGGAGGCTGCCTGGCGGCCCTGCATTTCGACGCGGCGCCGCCAACCCCCTGATTCACCGCGTCAAACCGCGGCCGAGGTCGTCAATATGCGCGTATCGATGCTCTCGATGCTCCACGAGGTGAACCCCCTCGGGATGCAGCACGTGGCCACCTATCTCGAAGAGCAGGGCCACGACGTCGAGGTCTACTGGCAGCCCAAGGAAGAAGATCTCACCCACAGCGAGCTGACGCAGATCGTCGACCGCGTGGTGGCGCACGACCCGAAGCTGGTCGGCTTCGCGCTGATGACGATCCACTTCCACCGCGCCAAGCAGCTCACCGAGATGATCCGGGCGCGGCTCCCCGAGGCCAAGATCATCTGGGGCGGCATCCACCCCACGCTCAGCCCCGAGGAGTGCATCGACGTCGCCGACATCGTGTGCCGCGGCGACGGCGAGGACGTCACCCTCCAGTACTGCAACGCCGTCGATCGCGGCGAGGATCCCACCAACATCCCGAGCCTGTGGTTCCGCATGCCGGACGGCTCGGTGAAGAAGAACGAGATCCAGAACCTCCCCGACGACCTCGACAAGTACCCGTTCCCGAAATTCACCTGGGACAAGAGCTGGATGCTGTGGAAGGGCAGCGTGCAGCGCCTCACGCCCGAGCTCTACGCGGAGTCGGTGCCGCGGCGCGGCCAGATCTACGACATCATGATCACCCGCGGCTGTCCGCTGGTGTGCACGTACTGCTGCAACGCGAGCTTCATCAAGCTCTACCAGGGCAAGGGCAAGATCCTCCGTTCCCGGTCCACCGAGAACGTGATGGAAGAGCTCAAGTGGGTCCGCAAGAACTACCCGTTCGTGGGCATGTTCAACATCCAGGACGACATCTTCCTGGTGCGCACCAAGGACAACTGGATCCAGGAGTTCGCGGCCGCCTACAAGAAGAACGTCGACCTGCCGTTCGCGTGCAAGAGCACGCCCAACTACGTGAGCGAGGAGGTGATCGCGCCGCTCGCCGAGGCCGGCCTCCAGCACATGCAGATGGGCATCGAGGGGTCGGACCGCGTGAACTGGGAGGTCTACAAGCGCCGCGTGAGCCACGAGGAGTTCATCCAGGCGAGCGAGATCCTGTGGCGCCACAACGTCGCCGGCCGCTACGACATCATCCTCGACGACCCCTACTCGAACGATCAGGACACGCTGCAGATCCTCGACACGCTCACCAAGATCCGCCGCCCCTACTGGCTGCAGTGCTTCTCGCTGACCTTCTTCCCGAACACACCGATCTACGACATGGGTGAGCGCGACGGCCTGCTGAACAACGGCAAGGACGGTTACTCGACCCAGTACGGCCACGTGAACCCGACCTACCTGAACCGGCTGGTGATCTACTCGCAGCGCCTGCCCAACAAGGCGGTCAAGTTCTTCATCAAGCACCGCGACAAGAAGTGGGCGCCCGCGCTCCTCGAGGCCGCGATCACGGGCTACTGCGAGCCGATGCAGCGGCTGATCTCGAAGATCGCCGCCTATCCGCGGCTCATGGTCGCGGTGAAAACCGTCTACTTCAACACCATGCGGATCGTCGCGCGCCACGCCAAGCCGAAGAAGGAGTGGATGCAGATCGATCTCGCCGGCGTCTGAGCACCGCACCGACCTCCTCGGTGGGCTCGAGCCGTACCGGAACCCCGTCCAGCCGGACGGGGTTCCTCTTTTTGGGGATGAGCGAGCCGAGCGACGAGACCGATCCGGGCGAGCGCGCCTACCCTGCCCGCCCCGAGGTGCGGCGGATGGGCGCAGTCCGCGAGGAGCCCTACTTCGCGAGCCCGGTGTTCGCGTGCCCCTCGTGCGGCTACCTCACGACCGTGGGGCTGCCCGAGTGCCCGCGCTGCTTCTCGGCGCTGCCGCTGCCCAAGAGCTGGGTGCGGGTCGTGGTGCGCTCGCTCGAGTGAGCGGCGGTCATCTTGGCCGTTGGCTGGCTCCTCGACCTGCCCCTCTGGGTCCCGCTCGTGCTCTCGATCGGGCCGCTGATCCGCGAGATCCGGCGCCCCGGCCTACCGAAGCACCCCGCGCGGTTCCGCTGACCGCGGGACCGATCGGTCTGGAGGGCGCGACTCCATCGCGCCGCGGACGATCGCCGGACCGCCGGAGGCGGGCCCTCGATACCGGGAACCGCGACGGTACCGACGTAGACGTCGACGCGGATCGCCGAGCCCGCGGCGCGTGCCCCTCCCACCGCACCGATCGGCCTGGAGGGCGCTCAGGCGAGGTCGGCGGGGAGCTCGGTCAGGTTGTCGGTCTCGGCGCCGGCGAGCTGGGCGCGGGTGAGCCCGCGCGCGCCGCTCAGGTCGGCACCGCCGAGCTGGGTGCCGTGGATCGTGGCGCCGCTCAGGTCGGCGCGCCTCACACTCGCCTTCACCAGCACCGTGAACGTCAGGTCCGAGTTCACGAGCACCGCGTCGTCGAGGAACGCGTCGGTGAGGTTGGTGGCGCGCAGGCTCGCGCCGGAGAGGTCCACCTTCTCGAGGTGAAGCGCCATCATCAGCGACTCGTCGAGGATCGCGCCGCGCAGGCTCGCTCCCGCGAGCTTCGAGCCCAGGAAGTTGCAGTGGGAGACGTTGCTGCCCGCGAGGTCGGCGCCGCGCAGGTCGGCGCCCGCGAGCACGCACTGTCCCAGATCGAGACCCGCGAGCGCGAGCGGCGTGGTCTCCGTCTCCACCCACGGGCGCCGCGCGATCGCGCCGAGCGCGGCGCGCACGTCGATCCCCGGCTCGCCGCGTGGCGCCCCGGCCTTGCCGCGCTCGCGGCGCACGAAGTCGACCAGCACCGCGAGCACGCGTGCGTGATACGCGGCGGACGAGCGATCGATCTCGCTCAAGGTCGCGAGCACCTGCGCCCGCTCGGGCGGCGGCGCGCCCGCCAGCCGCGCCGCGAGCGCCTCGATCTCGGCGCCGCGATCCGCCGCTTCCGCGGGCTTCTTGCCGAACGCGCTCTTGAGCAGCTTGCCGATCATGGTCTCGAGCTCCGCCCGTCGGGGACGCGGCGGCGCGCAACGTAGCCGCGCGCGCGGCGCGCCACAACCGCTCAGCCGGCGCCGGCGCCGCGCAGCTCGCGGACGATCGCGGCGACGCGCTCACGGTCCCGCGCGAGCTCGCCTGGCAGATCGAGCAGCACGGTGTCGAACACACCCGCGCATCGCGCCGCGACCGCCGCGGCGAGCTCGTCCCAGGTGGCGATCACCGCCCACTCGTCGAGCACCGCGTCCGGAATGGCCTCACCGAGCGCGTCCCAGCGCCCCGCGACGGTGAGCGCCGCGAGCTCGCTCGTGAGCTCGCCCCAGCCGTGGTGGTCGAGGACCGCGCGGTACCCCGGGTTGGTCGCGTAGAACGCGATGTGCTTCTTGGCGTCGGCCTTGGCGCGCTCGAGCCCCGATTCGTCTCGCGCCGTCACCAGGAACGGCGCGCCCACCACCTCCACCGCCGCGCCGGTTCGTCCCGCGCGCGCCGCACCTTCCTCGATCGCCGGCGCCACCACCTCGCGCACGTAGCGGAAGGTCGCGATCGGGTGGACGCGGAGGCCCTCACACATCTCGCCGGCGAGCCGCGCGCCGAAGCGGTTCACCGCGCCGAGGTGGATCGGCACGTGCGGGTGCTCGATCGGTCCGGGGTTCGAGAAGGCCGGCAGCAGATCGAACCGGTAGTGCTCGCTCTCGAAGCGCTGCGGCCGCCCGCCGCGCTGGAAGCTCTCGAAGATCGCGCGCAGGCAGCCCACGTAGTCACGCAGCCGCGGGCCCGCCGGCTCCTTCCACTCGGCGGCGTAGCGGCGCTCGACGTGGGCACGCGACTGCGTGCCGAGCCCGAGCACGAAGCGCCCGCCCGAGAGCCGCTGCAGGTCCCACGCGAGCTGCGCGGTCACCATCGGACTGCGCGGGAACGCGATCGCGACGTTGGTGCCGAGCCTCACCCGCGTGGTGTGCTCGGCGGCGAGCACCAGCGGCAGGAACGGGTCGTGGCCGCCCTCGGGGACCGTGACGCCGTCGAAGCCCACCTCCTCGGCGCGCCGCGCCGCGCCGACGATCGCGCCGATCCCGAGCGGACCCTGCGCCGCGCCGCCGTATTGCTCCGTCCCCGGAGCGAGCATCACGGTCTCGACGCGGAAGGTCATCGGCGGATCCTCGGCCGGTGGAGGGTCGCGGTCCCTCGCGACCGCGGGGGGACACGGCCCCTCGGAGCGCGGCCGCGACGGAGCGCGGCCCTCCAGCCCTCCAGGTCAGGCCAGCTTGCCGGTGACGTGCAGCCCGGCGACGTGGCCGAACGTCATGGCCGGACCGATGGTGCCGCCGGCGCCCGGGTACGTGCAGCCCGCGAGCGGCGACGAGCAGTTGCCGATCGCGTAGAGCCCCTCGATCACCTCGCCGCCTTCCTTCTCCACCCGCGCGAAGCGGTCGGCGCGCAGCCCGCCCTTGGTGCCGAGCTCACCCGGCCACGCCTCCATCGCGTAGAACGGCGCGTCGACGATCGGCCCGAGGCTCTCGTTCGGGCCCCACGCCTGGTCGCCGTAGTACTTGTCGAACACGGTCTCGCCACGCTGGAAGTCCGGATCGACGCCCTTCTTCGCGTTCTCGTTGAAGCGCGCGATGGTGGCCTCGAGCCCCGCCGCGTCGACGCCGATCTGCGCCGCCAGCGCAGCCAGCGTGTCGGCCTTCTTCAGGTACTTCGCGTCCTTGAGCGCCTTGGGGATCATGCTGTCGGGCTGCTGCGCGCCGGGCAGAAACGGCCCGATCGGGTAGGTCTTGCGGTAGCGCGCGTCGAAGATCAGGTAGGCCGGGATGCTCGGGTTCTCGGGGCTGTTGTTGGCGTACATGGCGTTGACCACGTCCACGTACGGCGCCGCCTCGTTCACGAAGCGCTGGCCCTTCTTGTTGACCAGGATGCCGCCCGGCAGCGACTTCTCGATCACCAGCATGCGCGCCCGCTCCTCGCCGGGCACCACGGTGACCGGGCCCCACCAGCCGTCGTCCATGCGCTCGAGCGGCACGCCGAGCTTGAGCCCGATGTTGTGGATGTCGCCCGTGCTCGCCGGGTTGGCACAGCTCCACTCCGCCTTGGCCGGCGACGGCAGGTACTTGTCACGCATCGCCTGGCTACCCTCGAAGCCGCCCGCGCCGAGGATCACGCCCTTGTTGGCGCGGATGCGCACGGTGCGGCCGCTCTTCTCGGCGATCACGCCCACCACGCGGCCGTTCTCCACCACCACGTCCTTGCAGGGCGTCTCGAGGTGGAGCGGGATCTTGCGGTCGGAGAGCGACATCCGAAGCGGCGCCACCAGGCCGTTCCCCATCGCGACGCTGCGGTCGCGCTTCGAGCGGAAGCGCCACGGGATGTCGAAGAAGTAGCGCATCATGAGCTTCATCGTGAGGCCGATCCAGCCCGGGTTGCGGCAGAGCAGGATCCGCGCCTCGGCGGCGGTGAAGCTGATCCGGCCCATCATCAGCGTCTGCAGGCCGGAGTCGCGCATCTTGAGGATCTCGTCGCCCATCACGCGGGCGTCGAAGGTGCGCGCCTCCACGGTGCGCGCGCCGGGCTTGCTGCCGGGGACGCGCGGGTAGTAGTCGGCGTAGCCGGCGATCGCGTTCAGCTTGAGGCGGGTGTTGTCGCACACCCACTTGAGCATCCTGGGGCCCCACTCGACGAACATCACCAGCCGGTCGTCGGGGGTGGTGCCCTGGGTGGCGCCACGCAGGTAGGTGAGCGCCTCCTCGGGGCTGTCGTCCACGCCGACGCCCTTCATGAGGTGGTTGCACGGGATCCACAGGCTCCCGCCCGACATCGCAGACGAGCCGCCGTAGCGATCGCTCTTCTCGATCACCATCACGCTCGCGCCCTGATCGTGGGCGGTGATCGCCGCGGTCATGGCACCCGCTCCCGACCCCACCACCACCACGTCGACGGTCTCGTCCCAGCTCGTCGTCTCGGCCATCCGCTGATCTCCCTCTTCCTCGTCGCGAGCGCGGACGCCGTCCGCCCCGCCGATCGTTCTGCCCTAGCCCTCGATCGCGTCGATCAAGCCCCACGCCAGTGCCGTCGTGGCGTCGACGCGCACACCCGAGAGCGCCATCCACGCGGCGCGCTGCCGCCCGATCCGGCGCGGGATGCTCGCCGTGCCGCCCGCGCCCGGGATCAAGCCCATCCCGAGCTCGGGGAGCTGGAAGAACGCGTCCGGCTTCGCCACCACGGTGCGCGCGAACGCGGCGAGCTCGATCCCGGCGCCGATCACCGCGCCGTGGACCTCGGCGCGCAGCCGGGGGCCGCAGCGCGACGCGAGGCGCGCGGCGCTGCGCGTGGAGCGGATCGCGTGCGCGGTGGCCACGTCGGGGCGGGTGCCGAACTCGTCGAGGTCGCCTCCCGCCGAGAAGCAGGCGCCGCGCCCGGTGAGCACGATCTCGGTCAAGCTCGGGTCCGCGAGCGCCAGCTCGAGCCCGTTCACCAGCGCGTCGCGCATCTCGGCCGAGTAGGCGTTGCGCTTGTCAGGGCGGTTGAGGACGAGGTCGAGGCGCGCGTCGCTGCGTGAGACGAGGACGGCGGGCTCCGCATTCACCATGAACGGCGGGCGGCGGCCGCGGCTCGCGAGCCAGCGGCGATGCTCGGGCCCGTCGAGCAGCGTGCCATAGGCGAGCGACTCGAGGAGCA
>CAYMQR010000100.1:0-12034 GCA_964392195.1 uncultured bacterium
AGTCGCTCGACCAGGGACTGGTGGCCGTGGGGCCCTCGCTGGACGCGATCGCGGGCAGCGCGCTGCCGCTGCCGCGGGTGCTGGCGGGCGAGCTCGCGCCCGCGGGCGGCTTCCGCATGGTCCTGCGCGCCGAGGCACCCGCCGGCTCGGGGCTGGGCGGCTCCTCGGCGCTCGCGGTCGCCATCGCCACCGCGCTCGACGCCTGGCGCGGTACCCGGCGCTCCAGGTGGCAGACCGTCGAGGTGTGCCGGAACGCCGAAGCCCGGATCCTAGGCGTGCCGACCGGTGACCAGGATTACCATCCGCCGCTCTGGGGTGGGCTGGTGGCGCTGCGCTTCGGGCTCACGGGGGTGTCTCGCGGTTCGTTGCGGGTCGACCTCGGCGAGCTCGAGCGCCGCCTGGTCCTCGGCTACTCGGGGGTGTCACGCAGCTCCGGCCTCAACAACTGGGACGTGTTCCGGGGCGTGGTCGAGAAGCGGCCGGCGCTCACGCGGCGACTCGCCGCGATCGTCGACGCGACCCGCGCCCTGGGTGAGGCGCTGGAAGCGGGCGACTGGGATGGTGCGGCCGCCGCCATGGACGGCGACTGGCGTGCTCGGGCGCAACTCGCGCCCGGGATCCGCACGCCGGAGCTCGATGGGATCGAGCGGGCCGCGCGACGGGCGGGGGCGCGCGCCGCCAAGGTGTGCGGCGCCGGTGGCGGGGGCTGCATCGCGTTCCTGGCCGACCCCGACCGCCGAGCCGCGGTCGCGGCGGCGATCGAGCGCGCAGGCGGGCGGGTGTTGCCGTCGGAGGTCGTCCGCCGTGGGGTCAGGATCCGTCGTGAGTCAGCGCCGTGACGCGGGGCGACGGCTCGGTCCGCTCGTACCGTCACGATCCGGGGCCCGGGCAGCCCTGTGCATGACATGTTGATATCGTCCTGCGGTCCGACTATCGCCGCTGCCCTGGGATGCACCTGAAAGATTACTTTAGGTGGTCAGAGATAGAACAATACCAGGATCTTGTGCGCGGTTAGCTCGATTAATTTCGAGCGCGCCGTGGCGTTTTCGGCGGGCGTTCGCGAGCGCGCCGTGCTGTGGGATTCCCGCCGCGGAGGGGCCGGTGGCGGGCAAGGTGGCCCGAGCGGCGGCGATCGCGCTGACGCTTCTCGTGACGCTCGGCGGCGTCGCAGGCGCCCAGACGCGCTCCGACGCCAAGGCGCCCGGCCGCTCGATCGGCGACCTCGTCGAGGACCTCGGCCGGCAGGACCCGCGGGCCCGAGCGTCGGGCGCCCGTGGGCTGGCGGTGAAGGGGGATCGCGCGGCCGCGGCGGTCCCAGCCCTGGCCGCCGCCCTCGAGGACGAGGACCACCTCGTCCGGCTGGAGGTGGCTCGCGCGCTGCGCGCGATCGCGCCCCGCACGCTCGACGCGATCCCCGCGCTGGTTCGCGCCCTCGACGACCGCTTCTCCGACGTGCGGGTCGAGTGTGCTCACGCGCTCGGCGGGATCGGGCCCGAGGCCAAGGACGCGGTTCCAGCGCTCACCCGGCTCCTCGGGGATCGGCACGCGCGCAAGGCCGCGGCGTGGGCGCTCGGCAACATCGGCCCGGCGGCGCGCGACGCGCTGGTGCCGCTCGAGCGCGCCCGCGACGGCGAGAGCAACCCCGCGGTCCGCGAAGAGCTGCGGTGGGCGATCGAGCGGGTGCGATGGCACGAGCCCGCCCGCGGCTCGCGATGAGCGCACCAGGCCCACGACGCGTGGCGTACGCACCGCTTCGTGGCGGAGCTCGCTAGACAACCTCGGCGCTTCGCGCTAGGTGTGGGGATCTCACCGACATCGTTCGCAGATCGTGCGGGTGCAGATCGCGGCGGTGGTTGCTTTGCTTGGTGCCTGCTCGGCTGCTCAACCCACGAGGGAACGGCCTCATGATCCGAAGCTACGTCAAAGGTTTGGGGGTCTACATCCCCCCGAAGGTGGTCAAGAACAAGGACCTCGAAGCCCTGATGAACACCTCGGACGAGTGGATCCGGCAGCGCACCGGCATCGAGGAGCGCCACTACGCCGAGGAGGGCGTGTGGACCAGCGACCTCGCCATGGAGGCCACCAAGGCGGCGGTCGCCGACGCCGGGATCACGCTCCAGGACATCGACTTCATCTTGCTCGCGACGCTGAGCCCCGACCGCCACTTCCCCGGCACGAGCTGCTACCTGCAGCAGAAGCTCGGCCTTCCCGGCGTGGCGGCCATGGACATCCGCAACCAGTGCACCGGCTTCCTGTACGGGCTCGCCACCGCCGACGCCTTCGTCCGCACCGGCGCCTACAAGAACGTGCTGGTGGTGGGCGCCGAGGTCCACTCGTCGGCGCTCGACTTCAGCACCCAGGGACGGCAGGTCTCGGTGCTGTTCGGTGACGGCGCGGGCGCGGCCATCGTCTCGCCGACCAGCGAGGACCGCGGGCTCATCACCTCCAAGCTCCACGCCGACGGGCGCGGCGCCGAGGAGCTTTGCCTGCACGTCTGGAACATCTCGAGGAAGCCGTACATCGTCGCCGCCGACCTCGAGAACGGTGAGCACTGGCCGAAGATGAACGGCCGGGCGGTCTTCAAGGAAGCGACCACCAACATGAAGCAGGCGGTCCTCGACGTGCTCGCCGCCGCCGGCAAGACGATCGCGGACGTCGACCTGCTGGTCCCGCACCAGGCGAACCTGCGCATCAACCAGTGGGTCGCGAGCGAGCTCGGCCTGCCCGACGAGAAGGTGGTCAACAACATCCAGCGCTACGGCAACACCACCGCGGGCTCGATCCCGATCGCGCTCCACGAGGCGCGCGAGCAGGGCCGCCTCAAGCGCGGCGACCTGGTGTGCTTGGCGGCCTTCGGCGCGGGCTTCACGTGGGGCGCGGCGCTCGTGCGGTGGTGACGGGCGGGCACCGATTGCGGCACCCGTCGCGGCGGTGCTATCAACGGGGCGCGCGCGGCCGGGGGCTCGGGCCGCGCCGAGGAGCGCGCGCATGATCGCCCAGTCCCATCCCTCGAACATCGCTCGCGCCCGCGTCGCGCCGGCCTTGGCGCTCGTGCTCGTGATGGCCGGCGTGGGCGGCTGCACCACGGTCGAGGTGATCGATCCGTGGCGCACCGACTACGTCCCGCGCTACCACCTCGGCGACGCGTGGTACGACTTCGACGTACGCGTGGTCGACCGCTGCGACCATCCGATCGACGGCCAGAAGGTGCGGCTGCGCGGCATCCGCAAGCTCGACGGCGACCACAACGACCCGGAGACCGAGTTCTACCTCTTCGGCGTGAGCGGCGACGCGGGCGAACCGGGCCTGGTCCGGTTCCGGTTCCCGGCGCCGAGCGACCCGCGCGCCCTCGACCTCTACGCGGTGATCTACGAGCGCGGCCGGGACGTCCAGTCGACGCACTACTTCCCGGGACGCTCCTGGTACCTGAAGTGGGCGCACCACGAGGTCGACCTCGGCAAGGACCGGTTCGCGCTGGTGCACCTCTCTCCCGACGACGGGTGACGCGCTCGCGGCCTCTGCGGGCCGCCGCGGGTCACACGCCGGGCGAGCCCGGCTCGGTTGCGCGCGCCTTGGCCTCGCGGGTGCTGCCGACCGGCACCAGCACGCCCTGGCGGATGGCGTGGATCACGCCCGGCTTCACGTCGGCGGGGACGCGCTGCAGCACCACGTTCGGATCCTCGATGATCATCACGCCGTTCGGGATCGCGCGTCCGGGCGCCAGCGAGATCCGCCCCCAGAGCTGCGCCTCGTGGCCGACGCAGGCTCCGAGCCCCGACGTGCCGGTCGCGACCACCTGGCCGCGATGCTCGATGGCGACCGGGCCCTTGAGGTTGAGGTCGTACGCCCGCACCTCGCCACCGAACGACGCGTTTCGGCCCAGCAAGCTCGCCTGCACCAGGCTGACCCTGCAACCGGGGTAGCAGACCGCGGCGTTGAACGCGGGCCGGTGGATCAGGTGGGTGCCGGAGCCGATCACCGAGTTGAGCGACTCGCCCCACGGGTCGATCGTCACGTGGTCACCGATCACGCTCAGCGCCACCACGCAATAGGGCCCGATCTCGACGTCGTCGCCGAGCTCGCTCGCGATCACCGTCGCAGTGGGATGGATCCGGCAGCGCTTGCCGCGGATGACGATGTGCCGCCCGACGTGCTGCATGAGCGTCGCGCCGCCGAGCGTGACGTGGAAGCCGGCGAGGGCGAGCCCGAGCTGCACCGGCAGGTACGTCACCACCGCCCACAGGATCTTGAGGATCAGCCACGCCGCGCGCCGCGGCCGGAACGCCTGCCGAGCACCCCACACCGGCAGCGACAGCACGTTGGCGGCCCAGATGTGGTACCAGCTCTCGATGCGGATCGCCTGGTGCAGCGTCACCGGCATGTGCTGGCGCGGGCGCCCGGGCACGTCCTGGGCGCGCCACACGGCGACGTTCCAGGCCCTGGCGCGGGTGACGAGCGGCCGCGCGCCAGCGTAGTCGGTGGGCTCGCCGGAGCCGGCCGTGCGATCCACGCGGAGCAGGGGATAGATCCAGATCCGCTGGTCGCCTTCCCCCTCGCTGCGCAGGTCCTGCATGGGCGTGGTGAAACGCGTGAAGGGCGACTCCGTGAGCGCGAGCGCGACCGTCCCCGAGACGTGCTTCGCCGCCTTGAGGAACTCGTAGAGCAACGCGGCCGTGACGTAGAGGTTGTCGGGCAGGAGCAGGTACTCCTCGCCGCTCGCCTGGGACGGATCGTCGATCCGCACCGGCTCGAGCTCGAGGCGGCGCAGCAGCCGCTCGGTCTGGACGTCGAGCGGCTCGTTGAGGATGCGCGACCCGGACGCCGGGTCACCGAGCGGCTGGATCACCGTGTGGCTGGGATAGATGAAGGCTTTCATGGCCGCTCCGGGGTGGCGGGTGTGCGCGGGGCGAGCGGATATACGCCACCCTCACGCTTGCCATCAATCCCGTGAAGCCCTAAATCCGACCGGTTCCACGCCAACCGCGTGCGTCGCGCGCGACCCGCCGGCCCCCTCCCAGGAATCCATGATCGTTCACCGTGGCGCACGACTGGCGTGGATCGCGTGGCTCGCGGTGCGTGTCGCGGCGAGCTACGGCCTCGCCTGGTGGCGCGCCGGCTCGGTGCCGGAGGCGGCGCGGGCGGCGTGGTGGAGCGCGATCCACCGCGCCAACGCCGAGCGCATCTACCGCACCAGCGTCCGGCTGCGGGGCGCCTTCGTGAAGGTCGGGCAGTTCGTGAGCACGCGCATCGACCTGGTGCCTGCGGAATACGTCGAGGTGCTGTCGCGGCTCCAGGATCAGGTCCCTCCGCTTCCGTTCGCGGTGATCGCCGCGCAGATCCGCCACGAGCTCGGCAAGGGACCGGACGAGGCGTTCGCCTGGTTCGACCACGAGCCGGTGGCGGCCGCCTCCCTCGGCCAGGTCCACGAGGCGCGCACCGCCGACGGGGTGCGGGTGGCGGTCAAGGTCCAGTTCCCGCACATGGAGCCGATCGTCCTCGGCGACCTCGAGAACCTGCGGCTCGGCGCGAGGCTGGTGGCGCGCTCCGTCCCGCACCTCGACGTCGTGGGGATCGCCAACGAGCTGGTGCGCTACATCGGCGAGGAGGTCGACTACGTTCAGGAGGGCCGCAACGCCGAGCGCTTCCACGAGGCGTTCAAGTCGCGGCCCGAGGTGGTCGTCCCCCGGATCCACTGGGAGACGACCACGCGGCGCGTGATCACGATGGACTTCATCGACGGGCGCCGCATCACCACCGACCTCGGGGCCGCCGAGCGCGCCGGCGAGGCGGGGCGCGAGCGGATCGACCGCGTGTGCTCGACGCTGGTGGACGCTTTCTGCAAGCAGACCCTCGAGGACGGCTTCTTCCACGCCGACCCGCACCCCGGGAACTTCCTCGTCACGCCGGACGGGCGGCTGGGGCTGGTGGACTTCGGCTGCGCCAAGCCGATCCAGATCGAGGCGCGCGAGGATTACGTCAAGCTCGCGCAGGCGCTGGTGCAGAAGGACGGCCCGACGATGGCGCGCTGCTTCCACGCCCTCGGGTTCCGTACCCGTGACGACGACCCGGCGGTCCTGGAGCGGCTCGGCAGCACCTACATGGCGGTGTTCATGGAGGAGCGCGCGTCGGACTTCCGCGGCCTCGACTTCGAGAAGCTGTGGCGCGACATGATGAGCTCGGTGCGCGCCAACCCGGTCACGGTGCCGCAGGACTTCGTGCTGCTCGGCCGCGTGTTCGTGGCGCTCACGGCGATCACGCTGCAGTTCCGGCCGAACGTGAGCTACTTCCGGATCCTGGCGCCCTACCTGCTCAACGTGCTGATGGCGGCGCGTGCCCGCGCGCCGCTCACGTGAGCGCCGCGCGTTCGTCGGCCTCGGCGCGCGCCACCCGCGCCACCAGCGTGGCGGGAAGGCGCGCGGCGGCGAGGGTGGCGGCGTCCTCGCTCGCGGGCGCCGAGCTCAGGGTGTGCCAGAAGAGCACGTTCTTGCCGCGGAAGCTGGGCTGGGAGACGTGCTCGATCATCCCGGCCATCGCCTTGGCGGTGTAGGTGGTGTCGAGGGTGAGGCCCTCTAGCTCGGCGAGGCGGCGCTTCGCGTCCATCCCGGCCGGCGTCGCGTGGCCGTAGCCCGCGCCGAGCTGACCGAAGCGCAGGCTGAAGCGCTCGAAGCCGTGCCCGATCCGCGCGAGCTCGGGCGCCGCGGCGATGAGGTGGCGACGGACCTTGCGCACCAGGCCGTCGACGCGGCCGGTGGTCGCGCTCGGCGGCGGGAGCACGGCGATCCCGACGACCCAGGTGTCGAGGCCAGCCAGCGCGAAGCCCGCCACGAGGCCGGCCATCGTGCCGAGCGATCCCGCGGGAAGGTAGACGTAGTCGGGACGAGGTAGCTCTCCCGCGCTCACCTGCTCGGCGAGCTCGAGCGCGGCCGAGACGTAGCCGAGGTTGCCGACCACCGATGAGCCGCCCGGCGGGATCAGATACGTCGTCGGGTCCGCGCCCAGCCACGGCGGCAGCACGGCGGCCGCCACCTCGGGCACCGTGGTCCAGTCGAGGTGAAGTGTTCGCCGCGCGCGCACGCAGGTGCGGCGCAGGTTCTCGATGGCGTGAGGATGGAGGGGGCCGTTGACCAGCACCGCGGTGGTGTCGATGCCGAGCTCACGGGCGTGGATCGCGGTCGCGAGCGCGTGGTGGCTGCCGACCACGCCGAAGGTGACGAGCGAGCGAGCGCCGCGCCGCGCGGCGTCGGCGAGCAGGAACTCGAGCTTGCGGGGCTTGTTGCCCCCGTAGAGGGGGCTCGAGAGGTCGTCGCGCTTGATCCACACCGCCGGGCCGCCGAGGGCCCCGGTGAGGCGCTCGAGCGGCTGGACCGGCGTGGGGCCCGCGAGGATCGGGTGATGCGCGAAGGCGAGGGCGAAGCCGCGGTCGTACCGAAACAGGGCCGGCACGACGCTCATCGCGCGGCCCGACCGATCAGCCTTCGCCGCGGGCGAGGGTGCGCCGGATCTCGGCGCCTAGGGAGCGGCGGCTGGTGTCGGCGTCGTTCTTCTCGTCGCCACGCTTGGCGGTGCGCGGGATCTCCATCCAGAGCTTCTTGAGCTCGCTGGGATCGCGCTTGGTGGCGGAGGCGTACTTGCGGAGCAGGCGGGCGCGCTTGGCGTTCATGGTCTCTCCTCGAGCGGATCGGCAAACCTGGAGAGTTAATGGAATCGCTGCGCTGGTTCAAGCGCGGTGATCCGGGCCGCGGCCCCGGAGTGGGCCGCGGCGCGGAGTCCGGCCGCGACGATGGCCTGCTATGCTCGGCGTCACACCGCCCGTGCCCGCCGCCCCCACCGCACGATGCTCGACTTCCTGGCTCGCTTCGCCGACGCGCTGTGGGTGGTGTTCCGCGAGTCGTCCTTCTACCTGCTGCTCGGCTTCACGGCCGCGGGCCTGCTGCACGCGCTGGTCCCCGCGAGCCTGATCCGGAAGCTCCTCGGCCGGCGGCGGATCCGGTCGATCCTGGTGGCGTCGCTGGTCGGCGTGCCGCTGCCCTTGTGCTCGTGCTCGGTGGTGCCGACCGCGATCGCGCTCCGGCGGCGCGGCGCGAGCCGCGGCGCGACGGTGTCGTTCCTGGTCTCGACCCCCGAGACCGGCGTCGACTCGATCACGCTGACCTGGGGCCTGATGGGCTGGCTCATGGCCGTGTTCCGCCCGCTCGCGGCGTTCGTGACGGCGCTGGTCGCCGGTCTCGCGGTCGAGATCCAAGGCCCGGCGGACGATGACCCGAAGGACCGCGAACGCGCCGCGCCGGCCCCGGTGGCGGTCGACCCGTGCTGCGGTACCTCGGACGCGGCGCCCGCGGCGGGTGAGCCCACGGCGGCCGTGGCGGTCGTGGAGCCGCAGGCTCGCGGCGCGCACGGTCATGGACCCGGCCACTCCCACGACCATGATGGAGTGGACGAGGCGGCGGCAGTGGTCGGCCTCGACGGCGGCCCCGCGGAGCGCGGCCACTGGCTGACGCGCGTGATGCGCTACGGCTTCCGCGACCTCCTGGACGATCTCTCCCACTGGCTGCTGTTCGGGTTGATCGTGAGCGCCCTGGTGTCGGCGTTCGTGCCGGCGACGGTCGTGGAGCGGTTCCTCGGCCGCGGCATCATGCCGATGCTGATGATGGCGCTGATCGGCGTGCCGCTCTACATCTGCGCCTCGGCGTCCACGCCGATCGCGGCGTCGCTGATGCTCAAGGGGATGAGCCCCGGCGCGGCGCTGGTGTTCCTGCTCACCGGCCCGGCCACCAACGTCGGCTCGATCGTGCTGCTGACCGGGTACTTCGGCCGCCGCGTCGTGGCGACCTACGTCGCGGTCGTCGCGGCGCTGAGCATCGCGTTCGGGATGCTGCTCGATCTGGTGATCGCCTCGACGGGGATCAAGCCGGTGATCGCGCTCGGCGCCGCGGGCGGCCTGCCGGGCTGGCTCCAGCTCGGCGCCACGCTGGTGTTCGTGGTGCTGCTCCTCGGCAGCGTCGCGCGCGCGCCGGTCCCGGCCGAGTTCGCGCGGTTCGCCGCGTGGGTCGAGCGCGGCTCGGGCTTCGCGCTCACGCGCCGCGGCCTGGCTCGCGCCGCCATCGCGCTCGCCATCGTGGGCTGGCTCTCCACGGGGCTCCTGACGGTGAGCCCGGGCGAGCGCGGCGCGATCCTGCGTTTCGGCCGGCTGCTGGCGAGCGATCTCGAGCCGGGCACCTACGTGCACGCGCCGGCTCCGATCGGCCGCGGCACGGTGGTCGCGGTCGATCGCTCGCGGACCCTGGACGTCGGTTTCCGCACCGTCGCGCCCGATCCGGGGCGGGTCTCGACCGGCGAGCCACGCCACGTGAAGGACGCGCGCGAGGGCTACTTCCTGACCGGCGACGAGAACATCGTCGACGTCAATCTGACCGTGGAGTTCCGGGTGAACGACCCCGTCCGGTTCGGCTTCCAGGTCGCCGATCCCGACGCGCTGATGCGGGCGGCGACTCGCGCCGCGATGGTCGAGGTCCTCGGCAACCAGCCGATCGACGAGATCTACTCGGAGGGACGCGCGCAGGTGGAGCGCGACGCGCACCGTCGCATCCAGGACGAGCTCGACCGCTACGGCGCCGGCATCGAGCTGACCCGGGTCGCGCTGCTCGAGGTGCACGCGCCCACGCTGGTGCACTGGAACTTCCGCGACGTGGCGTCGGCGCGCGAGGACGCATTCACCGCCGAGCAGGCCGCGCGGGGCTACGTCGCCGAGACGCTGCCCAGGGCCCGTGGCGAGGCCGCCGCGGCGGCCGCCGAGGCGGCGGCGGCGCGGGTGTCGGAGATCGCGCGGGCGTCGGCGGAGGCGTCGGCGTTCGAGGCGCAGGCGAGCGTGTTCGCCGCGTCCCGCGATCTCACGGCGCTGCGCCTCTACCTCGAGGCCATGGAGGCCGCCTTGCCGGGCGTACGCAAGGTCGTGCGCCCCGGAGCGGGCGGAAGCGGCGCGCTCGACGTGTGGATGATGCCGTCCGGCGCCGCCGCGCCGGCGAGCGGCGCTCAGACCCCTGCGCCCGGCAAGCCTGGCGCGCTGCCGTCGGGCGGGGACGATACACAGCCCGAGAGCCCGTTCCTCAAGGCGCTGCGCAGGAACACCGGCGCGGCGTCCGGGACGAACCCATGAGGTGGACACGATGAGACCGTGGCTTCGCGCCGTCATCGCCGTGGCGATCGCGGCGGTGCTCGCCCAGTCGTGCTTGTTCGTGGTGGACGTGACGCAGTTCGCGGTGGTGACGCGGCTCGGCAAGCTCAGGAAGGTGGTGCTCGCGGAGGATCGTGGGCTCCACGCCAAGCTGCCGTCCCCCATCGAGACCGTGACCAAGCTCGACGCGCGGATCCAGGTCCTCGACCTGCCCCAGGCCGAGTACCTCACCAACGACAAGACCAACGTCACCGTCGAGACCTACTGCGTGTGGCGGATCGGTGACCCGCTCAAGTTCCTGCAGACGGTCGCGACCCCGAAGGGCGCCGAAGCCCGCCTGGGGATCCTGATCGGCTCGGAGCTCGGCGCCGCGCTCGGCGGAGTTCCGTTCGTGAGGCTGGTGAGCACCGAGGCCGATCAGAACCGCCTCACGGACGTGCTCGGCGGGATCACCAAGACCACCGCGACGGAGGCCGACCGCTACGGCATCCAGATCCTCGACGTGCGGGTGAAGCGCCTCAACTTCCCGGACCAGAACCAGTCGAGCGTGTTCGATCGGATGCGCGCCGAGCGCGACCGCATCGCCAAGCGCTTCCGGTCGGAGGGCGAGGAGGAGTCGCTGAAGATCCGCGCCGAGGCCGACCAGGAGAAGGCTCGCATCCTCGCCGAGGCGCGCGCCGAGGCCGAGCGGGTGCGCGGCCAGGGCGAGGCCGAGTCGACGCGTATCTTCGGCGAGGCGCTCGCCAAGGACCCCGACTTCTACCGCTACCTGCGCACGCTGCAGGCGTACCGGAAGATCCTCGACTCGCAGACCACGCTCATCCTGCCCGGCGACAGCGAGCTGATGCGCCTGCTCACGCGCGGCCAGCCGGGCGAGGCGGCCAAGGCGGGTGCGAAGCCATGAGCACGGCCGCGACCCCGGCTCCCACCGCGCCGGGCGGTGCCTCGACGCAGGATCGCCGCGTCGCGCCGCTCGTGCTCGTGGTGGCGGGGGTGGTGCTGGCCGGGTGGCTCGCCTCGGGCTTCTACACGGTGCGCGCGAGCGAGGGTGAGGTGGCGGTCGCCACGGCGCTGGGGCGGGTGGTGGCCGATCACGTGCCGCCGGGAGTGCACTGGAACTGGCCGTGGCCGTTCGGCCGCGCCGCCAAGGTCAAGGTCGCCGAGCCGCTCACGATGAGCGTCGGCTACCGGATCTCCGACGACCTGCGCGGGCTCAACCCGACCCCGGCCGAGACCCAGTGGCTCACCGGGAACACCAACATCGTCGAGGTGCGCGCCGTGCTCCAGTACGTCGTCGAGGACCCGGCCTCCTACCTGTACGGCGGTGCCGAGCAGGCGGGCCTGGTGCTCAGGCGTGCCGCCGAGGCGGCGTTCACCGAAGTGCTCGGCGGCATCGACGTCGACCGGGCGCTGACCTCGGGGCAGAACCAGGTGCTGGAGCGAGTCAAGGCGGCGACCAACCAGCGCCTCGCCGCGTACTCGACGGGCATCCGCGTGGTGACCGCGAGCTTCAAGTCGATCGACCCGGCGAGCCCGGTGCGGAGCGCGTTCCGCCAGGTGCAGGACGCGGAGGCGGAGCGTGGCCGGCTCGTCAACGCCGCGAAGGGCTACGCCAACGACCTGTTGCCGAAGGCGCGCGGCGAGGCGCGCGGGATCGTCGGACAGGCCAGGTCGGGGGCCGACGCGCGGGTGCAGGCGGCGCGTGGCGAGAGCGACCGGTTCCTGGCCGTGCTCGCCGAGTACCGGCGCGCGCCCGAGCGGACCCGGGAACGGCTCTATCTCGAGGCCCTCGAGGAGATCCTGCCGCGCGTGCGGGTGCTGGTCACCGACGGCGAGGCGGGCGGAAAGTCCGTGGACCTCCAC
>CAYMQR010000101.1:0-12022 GCA_964392195.1 uncultured bacterium
GCCGTTCCGCGATCGCGTGGCGAGCCTCGCGGCGCTCGTCGACGCGATCGAGCACCTGCCCGACGACGAGGCCGCGCTGCGCGAGGCCCACCGTGTGCTCCAGCCCGGCGCGACGCTCATCGTCACTGTGCCGGCCTACGAGATCCTCTACTCGGACAACGATCGCGTCGCCCACCACCTGCGCCGCTACACCGCGCGCGAGCTCGCCGCCAAGGTCGAGCGCGCCGGCTTCACGCGCGTCTGGACCACCTACTACAACGCGCTGCTGCTACCGCTCATCGCCGCGTTCCTGATGGTGGTGAAGCTCAAGCAGGCGCTCAAGCCGAGCCCGCCCGAGAAGAAGCGCGACAACCTGCACGTGCCGTTCCCCGCGGCGCTGCACGCGGCGCTCGCCAAGCTCCTCGAGACCGAGGGCCGGATCGCCGAGAAGCGCCGCCTGCCGTTCGGCCACTCGATCGTGTGCCTGGCGGTGCGGCCGTGATCGCCCCGGCCATCGCGCCGCGTCCGCGCGGCGCGGAGCGGCCGTCCTCGCCGTGGCCCGCGTTCGTGGCGGCGCTCGTGCTGCGGCTCGGCTACGCGCTCGCCAAGGGGCCGGTCGGCACCGACGAGGCGCTCTACCTGGTGCTCGGCCACAACCTGTGGAGCGGCAAGGGCTTCACGCTGCTCGGCGCGCCGCACCTGATCTTCCCGCCGCTCTTCCCGTGGATCCTGGGCGCGATCGAGCGCGTGGTGGGGGATCCCGAGTGGGCGAGCCGGGCGGTGTTCATCGTCGCCGGCGCCGCGCTGGTGCCGATCGGTCACGCGCTCGCGGGGCGCACCCTCGGCGAGCGCGCGGCCGGCTTCGCGGCGTGGCTGCTCGCGGTGTCGCCGACCCTCACCAGCTACGTGTCGAGCTGGTTCTGGGGCTCGATGTCGGAGCCGCTCTTCTTGGCGCTCGCCTACGGTGGCTGGCTGGCGGTGGTGATCGCCGCCGAGCGGGTGGGAGCGCGCCCCGCCGGTGTCGGCCCGCTCGCCGCGCTGGCGGTCGTGGCCGGGCTCGCGTTCGCGGGCGCCTATCTCACGCGGCCGGAAGGGGTGGCGTACGTGCTCCTCGGCGCGGCGTTGCTCGCGTTCGCCGGCGTGGCGCGGCGCGAGCGCGGGGCGATCGTCCGCGGCGCGCTCGCCGCGAGCCTCGTGCTCGGCATCTTCGCGGCGGCGAGCTTCCCGTACGTCCGCTACCTGCACGCGCACATCGGCCGCTGGACGCTCAGCGCCAAGTCGGGCGTGGTGCTGGAGATGGCGTTCGCGATGCTCGGCAAGGACTCGTTCCACCGCAAGGACCAGCTCGACGTGCTCGCCTACGAGGCGCTCGGCTTCTCGGCCCGCGACGTCGGTGGCGAGGTCCCCACGCTCGGCTTCGGCGAGGACGGCGTCGCCGGCCGCGAGCGCGGCGACAGCTACTTCGACGTGGCGAAGCGCGAGCCCCGCTTCGCCATCGAGTTCGCGCTCGCCAACGCCCTCGACCTGGTCAAGACGCTGCCTTCCCGGCAGGTCCACCCGCTGCCGCTGGTGGCGCTGAGCGCGATCGGATGGGTGGCGGCGTGGCGGGCGGGCGGCGCGCGGCGCCGGGGCGCGGTGCAGGTCGCGGCCGCGGGGCTGCCGGTGGCTGCGTTCGTGCTCTACGGGATCCTGCCGCGCTTCCTGGTGCCGGTGGTGCCCGCGTTGCTGCTCCTGGCGGGAGCCGGGGTCGAGCCGTGCGCGCGCTGGCTCGACGCGTGGCTTCCCGATGCGCGGGTGAGGAGGCCCGGCACGCTCGCGGCCGCGGCGCTGGTGGCCGCGCTGGCGTCCTTCGGGATCGCCAAGACGGCCAAGGCGCGGCTCACGGCGAGCGAGCCGATCGAGTACCGCGCGGTGGGCGAGTGGGCGCGCGCCCACCTCCCCGCCGACGCGCTGCTCATGTGCCGCAAGCCGGAGATCGCGTTCTACGCGCGCCGTCCGATGGTGGCGCTGGTGGCGGCCGACCCCGCGGCGCTGGTCGACTTCGCGCGCAAGCGCCACGTCACGCACCTGATCCTGGACCGCTACGCGGTGTGGGGGATCCGGCCCGCGCTGCGGCCGCTCTTCGAGGCGGGCCACGTCGAGCCCGGGCTCGAGCTGGTCGAGCGTCTCGAGGTGGCGGGGCGGCCGGTGGTGGTGCTCGCGGTGCGGTGAGCCCGCAGAGCCTGCGGGCACGTCGCCCCGCGGCGCGCCGCTCGACTCGCGAAGCGGTGGCGAGTCGGTCCTCCTCGTGAGAGGATCGCGGCCCCGCGACCACGGTCGAGAGCCCGGTGTGATCCCGCTCGTCTCCCATCCGCACACGCCGAACTGGCTGGTCAGCGCGCGGGTGGTGTGGGCGGCGACGCGCTTCGCGTGGTGGTGGTCGGTGGTGGACGTGCTGCGCCGCGGTGGCGTCGAGTCGCAGCGGCTCTATCGCGGCTTCTACGACGGCGTGACCGCGCTGGTGGCGAGCGCGGGCGGCGGCTCGTTCCTCAACTACGGCTACGCGGCGAACGGCGCCGCCGAGCCGTGGCCGGGC
Source organism: uncultured bacterium (assembly GCA_964392195.1). Lineage (GTDB taxonomy): Bacteria > JADJOY01 > JADJOY01 > JADJOY01 > JADJOY01 > JADJOY01. The sequence goes on from CAYMQR010000101.1 coordinate 2,555, forward strand.
GAGGAGGCGCTCGATCCGGCGAGCCGCGCGTCGCTCGCGCTCTATCGACGTACCGTCACCGACGCCGGCGAGCTGCGCTGCGGCGATCTCGACGTCCTCGAGGTGGGCGCGGGCCTCGGCGGCGGCGCCGCGTGGCTCGCGCGCCACGAGCGCCCGCGCCGGCTGGTGGCGCTCGATCTCTCGCCGGCGGCGGTGCGCGCGTGCCGGCAGCGCCACGCGCCGCGTCCGGGACTCCGCTTCGAGCAGGGCGACGCGCAAGCGCTCCCGTTCGTGGACGCGAGCTTCGACGTGGTGCTGAGCGTCGAGAGCTCGCACACCTATCCGCGCTTCGCGGACTTCGTGCGCGAGGCGCACCGGGTGCTGCGCGACCGCGGCTTGCTGCTGCTCGCCGACTTCCGGCCGGCGGGGCGGATCGAGCGGCTGTGCGGGGCGCTCGCCCGCGGCGGCTTCGAGGTCGAGGTGTGCGAGGACGTCACGTCCAACGTCGTCGCCGCGCTCGGCCAGACCAGCGCCATGAAGGAGCGCCGCATCGCGAGCCTCGCGCTGCCCGAGCGGGTGGCGAAGCAGGTCGCGTACTTCGCGGGCGCGGTGTCGAGCGAGAAGTACGCGCGCTTCGTGCGCCGCGACGACGTCTACGTGCGCGTCCGCGCCCGCAAGCGCGCGTAGCGCGCGGACGCAGCTCGCTCGCTGGCGGCCGACGGAGCGGCCGCGCTCCAGGGTTGCTCAGGGATCCGTTCACACGCCGGCGCCTTCGGCGCGCCGGCCCGGCGCGAATGCTACGGCTTCACGACCGCGGTCGCGGAGCGCTCGGCGACGAAGTACTTGCGCGCCGCCGCCTGGATGTCCTGCGCGGTGATCTTCTCGATCTTCTCGTGGCGCGTGAAGACGTTCTCGATGCCCTGCCCGTAGAGCACCGAGAGCCCCATGTTGAGCGCGACGGCGCTCTGCTCCTGGAGCGCGATCGCCTCGGTGCCGGCGAAGTACTTCTTGATCTGCTCGAGCTCCTTGGCCGGCACCGGCTGCTTCTTGAGGCGCTCGATCTCGCTCGCGAACACCTGCCTGGCGCGCTCCACGTTCCGCGGGTCGGTCTGGATGAAGAACGTGAAGAACCCGCCGTCCACCTGGCTGTCGTTCCGCGCGAACGCCTGGTACGCGATGCCGAGCTGCTCGCGCAGCACCTCGTAGAGGCGGCCGCCCAGCCCCGAGAGCAGCCGGTCGGTGAGGTCGAGGACCTCGCGGTCCGGGTCGCCGAGCTTCACGCCCTGGAAGCCGACCGCGAGCGCCGCGCCGGTGAGCCCCGGCACCTCCCTGGTCTCGCTGCGCGGCGCGTCGATCGGCTCGATCGGCGCGGGGTTCTGCGCGGTGGTGCTCGACGCCGGGAAGCCCTTGAAGGTGTCGAGCGCCAGCCGGACCGCGTCGGTCGCGCGCACGTCGCCCGAGAACGACACCACGCTGGTCTCGGGACGCACCCACGCGCGGTGCAGCTCGGCGAGCTGCGCGGTGGTGATGCCCATCACGCTCTCCTTGGTGCCGAGCACGGGCCGCGCGTAGGGGTGCGCGCCGAACACCAGCGAGCGCAGGACCTTGAGGTCGAGGCTCGCGAGGTTCTCCTCCTGCTCGTCGATCTGCGCCACGACCTCGCCGCGCAGCGCGTCGAGCTCCTCGGCCGGGAACGACGGGCTCAGGAAGCTCTCACCGGCGAGGCCGAGGATCTTGGGCAGGTCGTCCTTCAGACAGCGGAACTGCAGCCCGATGGTGTTGCGGCCGCCGAACGGCGAGAGGTCGGCGCCCAGCCCCTCGACCTGCGCCGCGAGCTCGGCCTTGGTGAACGCCGCGCTGCCGCGATCGAGCATGTGCGCCACGAGGTTGCCCGCGCCCGCCTGGTCGGCCGGCTCGGAGCGCTGGCCGCCGAGGCTCGCGATCGCGCCGTGGACGGCGGGGATCGACGCGTCCTCGCGCACCACCACGCGCAGCCCGCTCGCGAGCGTGACCTCGAAGACCGGGGTGCCGGCGAGGGTGCGGGTGGTCGCGGCGCGTACGTCGGGCAGCGCGCGCAGCGCCTCGAGCTCGCGCGCCTGCGCCGCGTCCGCCGGCTGCGCGGGCGTGGCGGCGCCGGCCGCCGCCACCGGGGCGCCGCCGGCCGCTGCCGCGCCGCCCTTCAGGGCCAGCGTGAGCACCGCCACGTTGAGCTTGTCGGGGTCGAGGTACTTCTGCGCCACCGCGAGCACCTGCTCGGGCGTCACGCGCTGGATGCGCTCGGCGTAGAGCCGCGCGAAGTCGAGGTCACCGGTGGTCAGCCAGTCCTGGCCGAGCTGCTCGGCGATGCCCTCCGCGGTCATGAGGTTGAACACGCGGCTCGACTCGATCTCGCGCTTCACCCGCGCCAGCTCGGCGGGGTCGGGAGCGCGATGGCGCGCGTCCTCGAGCACCGCGAGGATCGCGGCGCGCGCGGCCTCCAGGTTGCCGGGCTCGGCGGTCGCCGACACCCCGAGATAGCCCGGGTACATCGGCGTGTAGTTGAACGCGGCGACGTCGAGCACCAGCTTCTGCTGGTCCTTGACGGTCTGGTAGAGCCGGCTCGCGCGGCCGCTGCCGAGAACGCTCGCGAGCACGTCGAGCGCGTAGAGGTCGGGGTCGCGCGCCGAGACCGTGGGGAAGCCGAGGATCAGCTTCGGCACCTTGGCGAGGTGGTGCGAGATCGCGACCTCGCGCGGCGCGATCTGCTCGGGCTCGCTCGGTACCAGCGCCGGCGGCACGCTGGTGCGCTTCCAGGGCGCCGCGGTCTTCGCCATGAACGAGAGCGCGTCCGCCGCCGCGAAGTCGCCGACCGCGATGAACACGGTGTTGGACGGGCTGTAGCGGCGCTTGTAGTAGGCGTAGACCTCCTCGCGGGTGACGCGATCGAAGCGATCCGCGTAGCCGAGCACCGGCACCCGGTACGGGTGCACCTGGTACACGGTGGCCTCGAAGGTGTCGTAGAGGGCGCGGTCGGGGTCGTCGAGAGCGCGCTCGATCTCCTTGCGCACCACGCCGTGTTCCTTCTTCACCTCCTCGGGCGGGAAGATCGAGCCGGACACCATGTCCTGGATGGCGTCGAACGCGGCGGCGAAGCTCGAGGAGGCCGTGGTCACGTAGTAAACGGTGCGCTCGCTGTTGGTGTAGGCGTTGTTGTCGCCGCCGCCGCCGCGGATGTCCTGACTGAGCTCGCCGGTGGGGCGCTTGGCCGTGCCCTTGAAGAGCAGGTGCTCGCAGAAGTGGCTGAGCCCCGCGCCCATCCACTCCTGCTCGTGGATCGCGCCGCTGCGCACCCAGGCCTGCACCGATACCACCGGAGCGTTGCGCTTCTCCTGGACGATCAGCTCGGCGCCGTTGGGCAGGAGCGCGTAGAGGGCGCCGCCGGGCGACGCGCGAAGCTCGACCGGGCGTGCCTCGTCGGGCAGCGCCTCGAGGGCGGCGCGGACGTCGGCGGGGAAGCGCTCGGCGAGCTCGTCGGCGCGCGTCGCGCGCGGCGCGGCCACGATGAGCACGGCCAGCGCCAGCACGGCGCGGCCGGCGAGCGAGGTGAGGCGGCGGGTGGCTGAAGTTCTCGGCATGGCGCTCTCGGGTGTGGGACGGGTCGGGGGCGACACAAGATGGCGCAAATCCACGCGCGGCGCGCGCGATCGGCCCGCGTAGCCGCTCCGGGCCGACCTAGGATCGACGTCCGGCGACAGCCGGAAATTCGGACCAGCGTGCGCCGGCTACACCGCGCGCCCCGCGCCGCGCAGCGCCGCCACCGCGGAGATCAACGCCAGCATCGCGCCGAACACCACCACCACCGCGGCGCCGGTGGGCAGGTCGAGGGTGTAGCTCGCGACACAACCGATCACGCTGCCCACCATGCCGATCGCGTACGCGACCGCCATCCGCGCGCGCAGCCCGCTCACCAGAAGCGCCGACGCCACCGCCGGCACGATCAGGAACGTGAACACCAAGAGCACGCCCGCCACCGGCACCGAGATCGTGATGATGATGCCGAACGTCGCGTAGAAGACGAAGTCCCAGAACCGCACCGAGATCCCCTCGGCGGCGGCGCGCTCGGGCTCGAACGAGATCGCCACGAACTTGGCGCGGAACACCCAGTGCACGAGCCCCATCACCGAGTACACCGCCGCCGAGTGGAGCACCGTCTTGGCGTTCACCCACAGGATCGCGCCGGTGAGCATCTCCTTCAGCTCCTCGGCGCCGTGCGGGGCCTTGTCGAGGGCGATCACGCCCGCCGCGGCGGCCACCGCGTAGGTGATGCCGATCACCGCTTCCTGGGGAATGCGCTGGCGGCGGGTGCGGGTCAACGCGAACATCGCGGCGCCCGCGAGCGTGAACGCGACCGAGAACCAGTACGCCCACGGCCCCTCGTGATCGAGGCCCACCACCAGCGCCAGCACCGCTCCCAGCGCCGCGATCTGCGCGAGCGCCAGGTCCACGAAGATGACCCCGCGCGCGAGGATGTGAAGCCCGAGATAGCCGTGGATGCCGACCAGCACCAGGCAGGAGAGAAACGGCAGGGTCATCACGTGGAGGAGCTCCATGTCAGTGCGCCTCGCTTCCCGTGGCCGGCGCCGCGGCCGCCGCCCTGGCGAGCGCCGCGACGATCTGCTCCATCATCGCGACGTAGGTGGTGTTGCCGTCGCCGTCGCCCACCGAGGTGGGGATGGTCGCGACCGCCGCGCCGGTGCGGTGCGCGATCTCGGCGGTGACCTCGGACGGGTGGTAGGTGGTGGCGAGCAGCGCCGCCACCTTCTGCGTCCGCATCGTCTCCTCGAGCGCCGCGACGTGCTGCGGGTTGGGCGGGATGCCCGGCTTGGGTTCCACCTGGCCGACGATGTCGAGCCCGAGCCAGCCCGCGAGGTACTCGAAGAGCTTGTGGTACTCGACCACCTTCGCGCCGCGCAGGCTCGCGAGGCGCGCCTCCCAGCCCTGGATGCGGGTCTTCAGATCGCTGGTGAACGCCGCTGCATTGGCGCGGTAGGTGGCGGCGCCGTCGGCGTCGAGCGCGGCGAAGCGCTCGGCGAGGGTGCTCGCCACGATCACGGCGTTGCGCGGGTCGAGCAGGTAGTGCGGGTTGCCGCCCGGGTGGACGTCGCCCATCGAGCGATCGACCGGGCCGGTCGGGATCTCGCGGAGCTGGATGCCCGCGTTGGCGACGATCCGCCCCGGCGCGCCGGTGGCGAGCTTGGCGTTACGCGACGACTCGACGAGCTTGGGCAGCCAGCCGATCTCGAGCTCGGCGCCGCCCTCGACGAGCGCGTCGGCGCGGTTGAGGCTCACCACGTGGCTCGGCTTGGGGTCGACGAAGTGCGGGTCCTCGGTGCCGCGCGCGATCGAGGTGACGTCGACGCGATCGCCGCCCACCGCCCTGGCGATCGCGCCGAGGTCGGGAGTGGAGGCGACCACGCGCAGCTCGGCGGCGTGCGCCGCGGACGGAGCGAGAGCGGCGCCGAGCCCGAGCAGGACCACGAGCGGCGCCGCCAGCGAGGTGACGAGGTCTGCGAAACGTTTCATGGAGAGATCTCCCGTGGCGCTCGCGCGAGGCGGCGCCGCTCACGAAGTCAGAAGGAGTGCGCGCCGTGGCTGCCGATCAGGAACTCGGCCTGCAGCCAGATCGAGTGGTCGTACGCCCGGTCCTCGACGCGATCGAGGTTGTATTGCAGGCGGAGCTTCGAGAACTCGCTCGGATACCAGGTCAGCACCGGCGAGACGCGGAAGCGCCGCGAGCGATCGGGGTCGGGGTCGAAGGCACCGCTCTCGCCGTCGACGTAGTCGCCGCGCAGCCCCGCGACCCAGCCGCGCGTGAAGCCGTAGAGCGCCTGCGCGTAGAGCCCCCAGTCGTCGAGCGTCTCGTGCGGCAGCGCGAGCGGCGGCTCTTCCGGGTCTTCGCTCTCGCCCTCGAACGCGCCCGCCTGATAGCGGCGGTACATGAGCTCGGTGGTGAACGACGCGAACGGGAAGCCCTGCTCGGCGTGCGGTGACTTCCACTTCCAGTAGAGGTCGGTGCCGTAGAGCTGGGTGTGGGTGTTCTCGCCGGTCGAGTTGGGCCCGCCCACGCCCGAGAGCCCGAACACCAGCGTCTGGTCGTCGGTGACGTCGAACGAGCTCGACCACCGGCCGCTCCACAACATGTCGCCGAGGTCGTTCACGCCGCGGTCCTCGGGGACGCGGCCGTAGAGCGGCTCGCCCTCGTTCTCGTTGCGGAAGCTCGCGGCGGTCTCGCCCTGGCTGTTCTGCACGCCCAGGATCAGCTCGGAGTAGAAGGAGAGCGGCATCAGCCACGACACGCGCGCGCCCGGTCCGCGCAGCCCATCGCCGCCGAGCAGCCGGCCGTTGACGAGCGGGATGTCGACGAAGTCCCACTGGTGCGGGTGGCGGTTGTTGAGGCGCCCGAACTCGGTGAAGTACTGACCGGCCTTGACCTGCAGGTCGGCGGGCAGCGACTGCGAGACGAGGTAGGCCTCCTCGAGCTCGACGTTGGTCTCGCCCTCGGGAGTGAGCTGGAAGACGATGTTGGCGGTGCCCTTGAAGTACGGGTCGACCGCGCCGTCGAAGACGGCCTCGACGTTCTGGATCGTGAAGCCGCGCTGGCTCGGGTCGTGGCCGCCGAGCTCGAGCGAGGGGACGTCCTTCTCACTCGAGGTACCGACCGCGAACAGCGCGTCGAGCGACAGGTTGAGGTAAGCGGGGCCGGCGCCGGCCACCCGGATGGGCGCGGTCCAGTCGAAGCCGCTCGGCGACGAGCCCGGGGGCGGGGCTTCCTCGGCCGCGGCGAGCGAGACCAGCGAGACGAAGGCGAACAGGGTCGGTGCGAGCGTGCAGAGCGCCCGCGAAACGCGGCGTGCCGCGAGGTTCATGCGGATGTCCTCCCGCGACGCGCGTGCAGCGCGCGCCGCGACGAGCGCCGCTCATGCCGCGGGGCGGCGCGAGCGAGCGCGGATCTCGGATGGCCGCGGACCCGCGCCGCGCGCTGCCCGTTCGGAGGGCGCTAGCGCGCGACGGATGCCGCGGCGGACGGGACGGGATCCGGGATCAGGCGGGAGGAGCGAGGCCCGAGGCGGTGCGCCCGGGGATGGGGCGTGCGGAGTGGCTGTCGAGCGGGAGCCGCTCGGTGCCGACGAGCGGCGCCGGCTCGGCGGAGAGCGCGGCGGCGTGCGCGGTGTGCGCGACCGACGCGAAGGCGCACAGGTGGTTCGCGTCGTGGGTGGCGCGCGCAGCCGGCGCGGCCGAGGAGCTCGCGAGCTGGGGTGCGCTGGGCGCCGCGAGGGCCAGCGAGTCGGCGCCTCGCAGCCCGTGGAACGCCGTGAGGTCGAGGTTCGCCCACGCCGCGAGGAGCAGCGCGAGCGAGAGCGCGAGAGCGCGGCGCGGGGAGTACGAGCGAGGCATCGGACGGGCGTGGTGCGGGCGGGGACGTGCGCGCATCTCTAACACCGCGCGCCCCGAGGTGGCGAGCGCGGCGCGTCGGCGCGGCCGGACGAAGCACACCTCCGCGCAGCGCGGCGGAGCCCGAAACGCGCGTGCTACGATCGACTCGCGCGCGTGAGGCGAGACGTTCGTCTCCCGCGCCGCGTGCCGTCCCGACGATGCGAGCCTCGATCCGATCCACCGTTCGAGCGCAGCGCCGCGGCGCCCGCCGGCCCGCCCCCGCCGGGGCCACGCCCGACGCCGCGCGCCTCCGCGACGCGCTCCACCGCGCCGGGCTCAAGGTCACCGCGGCGCGGCTCGCGGTGCTGGGAGTGCTGCGCGCGTCGCCGTCGCCGCTCAGCCACGGTGAGCTCGTGGACGCGCTCGCCGACCGCGGCTTCGACCGCGCCACGCTCTACCGCAACCTGATCGACCTCACCGACGCCGGCCTGCTGCGGCGCATCGACGTCGGCGACCACACCTGGCGGTTCGAGCTCGGCGGGCCGGCGATCGGGCCTGCCGGCCGAGGCGCGAGCGAGGCGCGCCTCCCGGCCGAGCCCCGCGAGCTCGCCCATCCCCACTTCGTCTGCGTGGGCTGCGGCGCGCTCACGTGCCTGCCCGACGTCGACGTCCGCATCTCGCCGCGCGCCGGTTCCCCCCGGCCTCCGATCGCCGACGTCTCGCAAGTCCTGTTGCAGGGCCGCTGTAGCGCCTGCTGAGGACCCTGGGGCCCGGAAGGGCCGTTTTCGGCCTGCTTCGCGTAAGTCTCGCGACGCTCTCTAAGCGATTTGTATCCGTCTTCGTTGCCAACGATTTGCTGCTTTCTGAGGGCAATTGCCAGCAGCCCCGGGTGGCTGCTCAACCCGTAGCGCGGGGGCTCGTCCCCCGCTCAATCCCCGAGCAGGCGGCCACGCTGCGCATGCTCCGCTCGGCGCGCCCGCCTTCGCTCTCGCCGGATCCGGTGCCACCTTGGGTGGCCCCGCATTCCGCAGCTCGAACGATGGGAACGACGATGCCTCTCTGGACCTGGCTACTCCCGGTGCTCGCGATGGGCTCGCTCGCCCTCGCGGCGGCGCTCGGCATGGCGCCCTGGCTCGCGGTGGTCTGCGGCGCCGCGCTCGCCGGCGCGGTGTTCGCCGCCGTGCATCACGCGGAGGTGGTCGCGCACCGGGTCGGCGAGCCGTTCGGCACGCTGGTGCTGGCGCTCGCGGTCACCGCGATCGAGACCGCGCTCATCCTGTCGATGATGCTCGCCGGCGGCGAGGACATGGCCACCCTGCCGCGCGACGCGATCTACGCGGCCGTCATGCTGATCTCGACCGGCGTGGTGGGGATCTGCGTGTGGACGGGCGGGCTCGCGCACCGCGAGCAGACGTTCCGGGTGGAGGGCGCCGGCGCCGGGCTGGCGGCGCTGGTGGTGATGGCCACGCTCACGCTGGTGCTGCCGGCGTTCACCGTGACGTCGCCGGGGCCGACCTACAGCGTGTCGCAGCGCGCGTTCGTGGCGGTGGCGTCGGCGGCGCTGTGGGCGATCTTCGTCTTCAGCCAGACCGTGCGCCACCGTGACTACTTCATCCCGGCGGACGACGAGCAAGGCCCCGACCACCACGCCGCGCCGCCCACGAACGCCCAGGCGTGGGCGAGCTTCGGGCTGCTGCTCCTGGCGCTGGTGGCGGTGGTCGGGCTCGCCAAGAAGCTCTCGCCGACGATCGAGGACGCCGTCGCCGCCGCGAACGCGCCACGCGCCGTGGTAGGCATCATCATCGCGGCGCTGGTGCTCTTGCCCGAGACCTGGGCCGCGGTTCGCGCCGCGCGCGCCAACCGCCTGCAGTCCAGCATCAACCTCGCGATCGGCTCCGCGCTCGCGTGCGTCGGGCTCACCGTGCCGGTCGTCGTGACCGCCTCGATCCTCTTCGAGCTGCCGCTCGTCCTCGGCGTCGAGCCCAAGGACATGGTGATGCTCGCGGTCACGTTCCTGGTGAGCGCCATCACCCTCAACACCGGCCGCACCTACCTCATGCAAGGCGCCGTGCACCT
>CAYMQR010000102.1:0-11941 GCA_964392195.1 uncultured bacterium
CGCCAACGGCTAACCTGCCCGCCCCGCCTCGACCGCCCCGCATGACCGACAAACCCCGCGCCCTGGTGACCGGCGGAGCCGGCTTCATCGGTTCCCATCTGTGTGAACGCCTGCTCGCCGACGGAGTCGCCGTCGTCGCGATGGACAACCTGATCACAGGGTCCCTGGCGAACATCGAACACCTGTTCGGCAACCCGGACTTCGTGTTCCACCACCAGGACGTCACCAACTTCATCCACGTTCCTGGCCGGCTCGACTACATCCTGCACTTCGCGTCGCCGGCGAGCCCGATCGACTACCTGGAGCTGCCGATCCAGACCCTCAAGGTGGGGTCGCTCGGCACCCACAAGGCGCTCGGCCTCGCCAAGGCCAAGGGAGCGCGCTTCCTCCTCGCGTCCACGTCCGAGGTGTACGGGGACCCGAAGGTGCACCCCCAGACGGAGGATTACTGGGGGAACGTGAACCCCATCGGGCCGCGCGGCGTCTACGACGAGGCGAAGCGCTTCGCCGAGGCGATGACGATGGCCTACCACCGCACCCACGGGGTCGCGACCCGGATCGTGCGGATCTTCAACACCTACGGCCCACGGATGCGCATCCGGGACGGGCGCGTGGTGCCGACCTTCCTGGCCCAGGCGATCCGCGACGAGGACATCACGGTGTTCGGCGACGGCAGCCAGACCCGCAGCTTCTGCTTCGTGAGCGACCTCGTGGACGGGCTGGTGCGTCTGCTCAACTCGGACTCCGAGGGCCCGGTCAACATCGGCAACCCGCGCGAGATGACGATCTACGAGTTCGCCGAGACCATCATCCGCATCACCGGCTCGAAGAGCCGCATCGTGAAGCGGCCGCTTCCCGAGGACGACCCGAAGGTGCGCCGTCCCGACATCACCCTCGCCCGCACCAAGCTCGGCTGGGAGCCGAAGGTCAGCCTCGAGGAAGGCATCTCGCGCACCCTCGACGACTTCCGCAAGCGCATCCTGGGCGGCGCGCGCTGACGCCCCGGCTAGAGCCATGAACGGTGGGGCGCCGGCCGACGACCCGGCCGAAGAGGAGGTCGTCGGTCCCGAGGACGTCCGGCGCTGGCACCGTGGCCTCACCTTCGGCGGCGGCGCCCTCGCGCTGGGCGCCTTCCTGACGGTCCATCCCTGGTGGGACGGCCCGTGCATCGACGGCGCCTGGGTCTCCGCCTGCTACGTCATCGGCGGCATCGGGCTCGGCGCGGCGCTCGGCGCGCGCTGGCTTGCGTCGTTCATCGCGCACAGCCCGAATTGGCGCGAGAACGTGTACTCGCTCGCGCTCGCCTTCGTGCTGGCGCTGGTGATCCGGACGTTCGTCGTGCAGGCCTTCAAGATCCCGTCCGGCTCGATGTTGCCGACGCTCCAGATCGGCGACCACATCCTGGTGGTGAAGTTCTCGTACGGCACGCGGATCCCATTCACCGATCACGTGGTGCAGGCGCTGGGGTTGCGAGAGCCACGGCGCGGGGACGTGGTGGTGTTCCGCTATCCGGGCAACGAATGCGAGGACTACATCAAGCGCATCATCGGGCTGCCCGGCGACGTCGTCGAGGTCCGCAACCGGCGGGTGTTCATCAACGGCGAGCCGCTCGACGATCGGTGGGGCAGGTGCCCGGACGGCGAGCTGCTGTCGAACCCCGCAGCCGACTGCGGCCCGCCGATCCGGATCGACCACATGCCGTCGTTCCACGTTCCCGAGAACAGCTACTTCATGATGGGTGACAACCGCGAGCACAGCCAGGACAGCCGCGTGTGGGGCACCGTGAGCGGCGACAAGATCCTGGGACGCGCGGTGCGGATCTACTGGTCCTGGGACGGTGAGCGGCACCTGCCGAGGCTCACCCGGATCGGCCGCGCGGTCGAGTGAGGTCGCCGGGCTGGGGCGGTCCGGCCCAGGAAGCTCGAGGAGCTCGGGCGCCGCGTCCGGCCACCCGTCGCTGCTGGCGTGAGTCGCGCTGGCGGCGGCCTGGAGCAGGACGTCCCCCGGGCGGCACCCGGGGGACGTCGTCGTCAGGTCGCGGAACGCCGCGGCGTGGATCAGGGTGTGATCGTCTGGTTCCCCAGCACGTAGGTGAACCCGGCGCTGAGGTTCCCCGGGATCACCCGCGTGATGTACTGCTCGACGAAGCGATCGACCTCGGTGATCGTCGAGGGCGGCACGATCACGATGTCGAAGGGCGCGAGGCTCGGGTCGACGATTCCCGACTCGCCTTCGGCCAGCTTGGCCAGGTCCACGATCCGCGACGAGGCGGTACCGTCCGGTGCGCGCCGGAGCAGCACGACCTTCGAGAGGTCACCGGCCGGCGTGAACCCGCCCGCGGCGAGGATGGCGCTCATCGCGCTCATCTTGCCGAGGATCGGCACGTCGTGCGGGTGGAAGACCTCGCCGCCGACGTAAACGACGCGGCCGGCGTATTCGCGGACGAACACCGTCACGTTCGGATCCCGCACGGTCCGGGCCAGCTCCCGGTTCAGCGATCGAGCCAGCTCCTCGGGCGTCAATCCCTCGGCGCGAAAGTAGCCGGTGAGCGGGTGGACGATCTTGCCGTCCGGACCGACGCGGACCGTCTCGTTGAGGTTGCCGTCGATCAGCGACTTCACCTCGATCAGGTCGCCCGGCACGATCCTGTAGGCGACGTCGTCGGCGCCCGCGGGCTTGTCCGCGCTCGGCGCTGCCGTGGTCGGGGACCCCTCGGAGGTCGTCTCGGGCGAGGCATGGCTGGCGGTGGCGACGCCGGCGGCGAGGGCCAGGCAGAGGCCGGAGGCCAGCCAGGGCCGCGCGGGGCGGGGGGACGTGGGAGAGCGCATCATGTCAGGACTTCCCTTTCGGGCGCTTGGGCCGCGCTTCGGGCCTCGCGGATTTGCCCTTGGCGGGCTTCGGATCGGTACCGCCGACGGGTTGATTGAGCTTCTTCCAGAGCCGGATCCAGAACGGCTGCGGACCCGCCGATGCCGCGTCGGCGGCATCGGCCTGCGCGCCACGACCACCGCGGCGAACGCTCTCCGCCTTGCGACCGTCCTTCTTCCGCTCGCTGCCCAGTCCCAGCGCGGCGTTCGCCGCCGCGTCGAGCGCATCCACGGGCGCGGGCGCCTGGACCGGCTGGGGGATGCGGCGCTGCGGCTTGTTGCCGACGTCGACCTTGATGATCTCGGAGGCGCCGCTGGTCAACGAGTTCACGAAGTCGAAGATCCGCTGGCGATCGGAGTCGGCCAGCATCGTGAACTTGACGCCCATCCCGGGGGGCAGCGCCGACGGCACGAACGGGCGGAACGGATTCGAATAGATCACCGACGCCGTGGCCCGGATCGGCACCCCGGACGTGCCGGGCAGCGTGACCTGGAGGGTCAGCATCGAGTTCACCGGCGACGCCGACTGCGTGTGGATGAACATGCCCTTTTCGTTGAGCTGCTCCGCCTCGGCTTCGACGTCGTGCCCGTCGCTCGACTGATAGCGGACCGGGAAACGGGTGGAAGGTGGGTGAGAGGCGCGGGCGTGTTTCATCGGCGGCTCGCCGTGCCGCGGCGACCCGGCGAGCCCCGGGGACGGACGCGGCCCATCGAGGCGATCTTACCGGAATCGCAAGTTGTCTGCGAGAGCGGGATCTCGTACAACCTGACGGCGGGCGTGTCCCGGCGGACGCAGCGCACCGCCGCGAAGGAGGATCCGGGTGCTCGACTGGACGCGTAGGCGAAGCCAACGACTCAGCGGCATGACGCGTCGCCTCGCGGCGCTGCTGCTCCTCTCCGCCGCGGCCTGGCCGCTGACGGCGAGCCACGCGCAGGCTCCCGCCACCCCGGCGCCCGCGCCGGCGGCGCCGGTGCAGCCACCGGCCACCCCGCCGCCGTCCGCGGAGGCCCCGGCGGCTGCCGCGCCGGCGACGCCGCCGTTTCCCGATGGCTTCCTCGCCGTGAAGCTCGAGTCCACGGCGGACGACGTCCGGCGCGCGGTTCCCAAGACCAGCGAGGCGTTCGAGATCCACGACCAACAGGGCTGCCCGACCGCGCCGGCCCAGCCCTGCCTCCGCATCGTCGAGCGCGCGCCCAAGGACACCGGCGCCTCGTACTCGAAGGCCGAGTATTCGTTCAACCCGTTCAACGGCCGGCTGGCGAAGATCGTCGTCGAGTACCGGCTGCCTTACCTGGACATCGACAGCCAGTTCACCAAGAGCTTCGGCGCACCCGCCGTGACGTTCGACAAGTCGGTCTCCCAGAGCGCGTTCCTCGGCGCGGGCCGCGAGGTGACGAAGGTCTGGAAGCAGGACGCCGTCGAGGTCGAGCTCGTCTATCTGCTGGTGGGCAAGAAGGCGAGCGAGGCCCACACCGGTCACGTCGAGTTCCGCAGCCTCACCCAGCTCGAGCTGATGCGGGACCTGGCCGCGAAGCTGAAGGACCTCGGCCCCGGCGGGAACCCGCAGGCGCCGGCGCCGCCTCCCGGCACCACGCCCGGCACCGAGCCCAAGAAGGACGACGCCCCGCCGCCCAAGCTCTTCTGACGGCCTTGGTCCGGGGCGGGTCCTCAGGAACCGAGCGCGCCGCGCACCAGCGCTCCGTCGTGGGCGGGCGTCAGCCGCAGCAGGTGCGCCTCGTCCTTGCCGTGCCTCGACCAGGCGCGGCGCATCGCCGACTGCACCGCGGCGGCGTCGCGAGGGCGAGCGAGCGCCAGGATGGTCGGGCCGCTGCCGCTCAGGAACGAGGCGACCGCGCCCGCACGGACGGCCGCGCGGCGGACCTCGGCGAAGCCCGGCACGAGGGGAGCGCGGTAGGGCTGGTGGAGGCGATCGTCGGTGCCGAGGCCCAGGAGCTCCCATCGCTTGGACGCGATCGCGGCCACCGTGAGCGCCGCGCGCGTGACGTTGTGGACCGCGTCGGCAAACGGGACGGTGGCGGGGAGGAGCTTGCGGGCGGCCTCGGTCGAGACGCCGAAGGACGGTACGAGCGCGATCGCCGTCAGCGCCGGCGGGGCGAGCCGCACGAACCGCGCGCCCTTGCGCTCGAGCGTCGCGACGGTGAACCCGCCGGCGGCCGCCGGCGCGAGGTTGTCGGGATGACCCTCGAAGGGCAGGGCGAGGTCGAGGACGGCCTGCTCGTCGACGGCGGCGCCCGCGATGCGCAGCGCGGCCGCAGCTCCGGCGACCGCAGCGGCCGAGCTCGAGCCCAGCCCGCGCCGCCACGGGATGCGGTTGAGCATCCGCACCTCGAGGTCCGGCACCGGACTGCCGAGCTTCGCCAGCGACCGGCGCAGCACCCGGTCGAAGAGGTTGGCCCGCGGCTGGCGCGCGACGTCCTCGCAGCCTTCGCCCTCGACGACGTAGCGCACCCCGCGCCGGGGGCTCCGGCGCAGCCAGACCTCGTTACGGAGCTCGAGGGCGAGGCCCAGGGTGTCGAACCCGGCGCCCAGGTTGGCGCTCGTCGCAGGCACGCTGACGTGGATCGTCGTCACGGTCTTCCCCGGCGAAAAGCGCGCGACTATAGCACCCGCACGCGGCCTCGCTCGCCCGGCTCACGCCGGGCGGCGGAGGGGACGTGACCGCCGCCGCGCCGGCCCCCGCCCGGATCCTGGCGCGCTCGCCCAACTGGGTGGGTGACGCGGTGATGGCGGTGCCCGCGATCGAGGCGCTCCGCGACGCCTTCCCGGCGGCCCGCCTCGCCGTCCTCGCGGTGCCGTGGGTCGCCGACGTGTTTCGCTTCGTGCCCGCCGTCGACGAGGTGCTGCGCTTCGAGCGCAAGGGGCGCCACCGCGGGCTGCGCGGCACCGAGCGGTTGGCGCGCGAGCTGCGAGCGCTGCACCTCGACCTCGCGGTCACCTTCCCGCGCTCGACGAGCGGCGCGTGGCTCGCCTGGCGGAGCGGCGCTCGGGAGCGGCTCGGCTACCTGGGCGCCGCGCCGCGCGCGTGGCTCACCCGCGCGGTCCGCTTCCCCGGGAAGGGGCGCCCCGGCCACCACGAGCTCGAGCTGCACCTCGAGCTGGTGCGCGACCTCGGGATCGCAGCTCCGGTGCGCGCCCCCCGGCTCGTCGTGCCGGCGGAGCTCGCCGCGCGCCGCGACGAGGTCCTGGGGGCGAGCGGCCTTCGAGGGCGCGACTACCTCGCGGTCTCGCCGGGCGCGGCGTTCGGGGGTGCCAAGCGCTGGACTCCCGGGGGCTTCGCGGCGGTGTGCGACCGGGCCTTCGAGGAGCGCGGGCTCGAGTCCGTGCTCCTCGGCGGCCCGGGCGAACGGCCGATCGCGCGCCAGGTCGCGTCGGCGGCGCGCCGGGCGCCGGTCGATCTCGCCGGGCGGGTGGGGCTCGCCGACGCGCTCGCGATCATCGCCGGCGCTCGAGCGCTGCTGACCAACGACTCGGGGCTCATGCACGCCGGCGCCGCATTCGGCGTACCGGTGGTGGCGGTGTTCGGGCCGACCGACTGGATCGCGACCGGCCCGGTCGGCGAGCGCGCGCGGGTCGTCCGCGAGCCGGTCGCGTGCGCGCCGTGTTTCCTGCGCGACTGCCCGATCGACCACCGCTGCATGGAGCGCGTCGAGCCCGCGCGGGTGTGGGCGGCGGTGCAAGAGCTCCTCGGCGCGGCGCCGCCGGTGCCGTCGTGACACGGCGTCGGCACCCGCGCGACGTGCCGCCGTCACTTGCGTTTTCCAACCTGCACGTTCAACATTCGTCCACCGAACGCGAGCGCACGAGCGCCGTCGCCGCGCCCCTCCGCACGCCTCGCGGCGAGGTCCCCGGGGCACCCGCTGGCGCGATGCTCGTGACCCGGAACCGGCGGGCCGCGGCGCCGCCTCGCACGACGGCGAAGAGGGAGCAGCGAATGGTGGCTCGAGCCGGCATCCGGCAATCCACGACAGCACGCGGCGCGTGCGCGGCGCTCCTGGTCACGGCACTCGCGATCCCGAGCTGCTCGACCGGCTCGGGAGGCGGGCACGTCGGCGAGCGCGCGCCCTTCGCGCGGGCGTACCCGATCAGCGACCGCAACCAGCTCATCGGCGGCAAGGTCGCCATCGCCAACATCGGCGACTTCATCCTCGAGAACGACCAGGTGCGGCTCGCGATCCTCGGCTCGCTCGAATCGTACGGTCCCAACCTCTACGGCGGCGCCCTCGTCGACGCGGAGCTCCAGCGGCCCGACGGCTCGGCGAGCGGCGGACGCGGCCACGACGAGCTCGTCGAGATCTTCCCGATCATCGACCTCAAGGTCGCCAGGCCCGACGGCACCCTCGAGGGCCCCGGCAACCCGGTGAGCTCGAGCGTGCGCGTCTGCGAGGACGGTGGCAGCGGCACCGGCGCCCGCGCCCGCATCCGCGTCGCCGCCGACCTCTACCCGCTGATCGCGCTGGTCGGGGTGATCCCGAACCTGCTCGGTCCGTCGGGCGCGCGGCTCGTGCAGGACTACGTGCTCGAGCCCGGGCAGCGCTACGCGCGGCTCCACACCGAGATCCGCTTCTTCGAGGGCGGGGACGCGGGCGGGCAGCCGATCGACTGCGGCGACTCGCCCAACGCCAAGCGGGTCTTCAAGCCGCAATATCCCCAGCAGCCGCTCAACGTGATCTCGCCGGTGCTGTTCGGGCAGGCCTACGGCGACATCGCGATCTTCGGCGGCACCACCCAGCTCTTCTCGCCGACCTTCGGCTTCGACTCCTTCAGCGAGCTGCTCGCGCCCGCCCCGAACCCCACGCCGGACGTCGTCTACGACGAGCTGGTGCCGTTCAAGAACACCTTCGAGTCGCCGCTCAACGGCTACTTCATGGTGGGGCGCGCGAACCACATCTCGTACGGCATGACGGCGCCCGACAAGGGCGTCTTCACGATCCCCCTCCTGGCCGGCACCATCGCGCCGCAGTTCGTCGCCACCTCGCGCGAGATGGTGGACGCCACCACCGGCGCCAAGCCATCGCCGCTCGCGCCGGTCGGCAGCCAGGAAGGGGACGTCGCCACCTACGACCGCTACTTCATCGTCGGCGACGGCGACGTGGCGTCGGTCCTCGACGTCGTCAACCAGATCCAGAAGGTCGAGACCGGCACGATCCACGGCCACGTCTTCGAGGAGTCCTCGGGCGAGCCGCTCAGCCGGGCCAGCGTGCTGGTGTTCCGCCATCCGCGGGACGGGCAGGGGAACCTCGTCGACCTGGCCTCCATCGGGCTCGAGGACCTGGGCACGCCGATCTCGCAGATCTACACCGACGTGCGCTTCGACGACACCTCGAAGGACGGCAGCTTCGTCGCCACGATGGAGCCGGGCGACTACGTGCTGCTCGGTCTCAGCGACGGCCACGGCCGTAGCCGGCCGCTTCCGGTCCCGGTTCGCGCCGGTCAGTCGGTGTCGGCGACGGTCGAGGTTCCCCGCGACGGGCGGGTGCGCGTGGAGGTCATCGATCCCACCCGCGGCGGCACCGGGCTGCCGGCCAAGATCACCATCACCGAGCTCGACGGTCGCGGCGTACCGTGGCCGCGCTTCGGCGAGCCGTCGCTGCCGATCGCGCGCATCCCGCGCGCCAACGCGATCTACGAGCCCCAGACCGCCGACGCCGCCCGTGACGACCTCGAGTTCGTCGTCGCGTACGAGTACACCGACGACGGCCAGCACGTGTTCTCGCTCGCGCCCGGGCGCTACCGGGTCTACGCCTCGCGCGGCTACGAGTACACGATCGACACCAAGGAAGTGACCATCGAGCCGGGCCTCGAGAAGCTCGCACGGCTCAAGATCGCGCAGGTGGTCGACTCGACCGGCTGGCTCTCGGGCGACTTCCACGTCCACTCGGAGTCGAGCCACGACTCGGGCGTCTCCAAGGACGACCGCGTCACCGGCTATGCGGCCGAGGGCGTCGAGATCCTGTCCTCGACCGATCACGATTACATGACCAATTACAAGCCGTACATCGAGAGCCACAACCTGCGGCCGTGGCTCACCACCGTGGTGGGCGACGAGCTGACCACGTTCGAGAACGGACACTACAACGCGATGCCTCTCCAGTACGACGGGCGTCAGACCTCGAATGGCGCGCCGCGCTGGGTCGGCCTGACCCCGCCGCAGATCTTCGACACGCTGCGCGCCCGCGGCCTCTACGGACCGAGCCAGACGGTCACGATCCTCAACCACCCGCGCGACTCGATCTTCGGCCTCTACAGCCAGTTCGGCATGGACCAGGGAACCGGCGTCCTGTGCCCGGGCCTGTTCACCCTCGGCAACCCGATCATCCGCACCGGCAACGGCCTCGGCGGCGTGAACGAGGCGAACTTCAAGGTGGACTTCATGTCGATCGAGGTGCTGAACGGGAAGCGCTTCGAGCTGATCCGCACCCCCACCCTCGAGGAGGTGCCGCTCAAGCCCGAGGGCCAGACGCGTCCCGCCGAGCCGCCCCCGATCTACCAGGTGCTCGCGCGCACGCTCGACGAGCAACGCCGGATCCTCGACCCGACGAACGGGCTCGCCACCACGGACCAGAGCCGGTACCAGGGCGGAGTCGACGATCTGTTCAGCACCATCAACCTGGGCGAGAGCCGACCGACCGGCCTGGCGAACTCGGACAGCCACAAGCTCCTCGACACGGCGTCGGTGCGCACCTGGCTCAAGGTCGGCACCGATCTCCCCGACGCTGTCGAGGACCTCGACGTCGTGGCGGCGATCGCGCGCGGTCAGACCACGATGGGCTTCGGCCCGTTCGTGACGCTCACCGTCGACGGCGCCGAGATGGGCAAGACCATCACCAACACCAGCGGCCAGCTCGACGTCGAGGTCACCGTGCAGGGCCCCGACTGGTTCCAGATCGACCGCGTCGAGATCTATGCGAACGGCGAGCTCGCGGCCGAGGTCCCGGTGGCGCGGCCCAACGCCTCGACCGTGAAGTACCGTGGCCGCACCCGCATCGACGTCCGCAACCTCGCGGTGAACGACCGCCAGGCGAAGGACACCTACGTCGCCGCAGTGGCGCTCGGGGACGACGACCTCTTCCCGGTCGACTTCCCGAACAGCTTCCCGACCCAGAACACGAGCGACATCATCGTCGGCGCGCTCGCGGGCGTGGTCCCCGGCATCGGCAGCTTGCTGGGCGAGGGCGAGAACATCCTGCCGCTCACGTTCAACGTGTTGCCGTACGGCGTGACGAACCCCGTCTACGTCGACGTCGACGGCGATGGGAAGTTCACCGCCGTCGGCCGGCCGCCGGCGGACGGCCGCAGCAAGTACCGCGGCTGCGCCGACGTGACCGAGGACTGCGTGTGCCAGGACCTGGCGCTGCCCGAGTCGCAGCAGCAGGATTTGATCGACACCCGTGACTACGTGCAGTGGCTTCTCGGATTGGAGCAGGGCCATGGCCGCCTGAAGGCGGTGCCCCCTGCGCCCGACGAGTTCGCCGCGCCGCTGGGCGGGTGACACCCGAGGCACGTCCGGCGTCGCGGAGCCACGAGATCGTGACCGACACGCGAAGGAGACCCATGAGCCACGGAATCATCAGCACCCCCCGTCTGCTGGCCGGACTGGCGCTCTCGGCGCTATTGGCCGCGCCCCCGCTCGCCCACGCCGGCCTCGCCGACGAGATGGCCGATGCCCTGGTGCCCGACGCCAACCCCGAGCGCAACGACGTCGACCCGCTCCTCGACCGCCTGGTCGCCAAGGGCGTGCTCACGCCCGAGGAGGCGAAGGAGGTCGACCGCGAGGTGGCGGAGCAGGACCGCTTCGCCGTCGACGTCAACGGCCGCATCAACATCGACGCGATCCTCTACGACGGCTCGGACTACGTCGAGGGAGTGCCGGGTGACCCGAACCTGCGCACCGGCTTCGCCATCAGCACCGCCCGGCTGGGCGCGGAGGGGCGCGCCTACTGGGACTGGCTGCGCTACGCGATCCAGGCCGACTTCGCCGACCGCGTCGAGCCCAACCAGATCGACGTGACCCTCCTCGACGCCCGCATCAGCCTCGTCGACCTGATCCCGTTCCACACGGTGAATCTGGGTCTCGTGAAGCCACCGTTCGCGCGCCAGCAGCTCATGAGCTCGGCGCGGCTCCAGTTCCAGGAGCGCGCGATCGTGTTCCAGGAGCTCGAGGACAAGTTCTTCGATCGCGACCTCGGCCTGCGCGTCGGCGGCCGCATCCCGGTCGCGGAGGACGCCGTGATCCTCAAGTACGGCGCGGGCGTCTTCAACGGCTCGGGCAACTCGAGCATCGGCGGCGACGACAACGAGGGCAAGCTGGTGGCGATCCGCGGCGCCGTCGATCTGTTCCACGACATGGGCGACGAGGAGCCGGACCTGTCGAGCGGCGATCTGGGGCTGAGCCTCGGCGGCGGTTGGTTCCTGAACGACGACGTCTCGGCGACGCCCAAGGGCTACGTGGTGGACGGTGAGCTCAAGGTGGCGGGCTTCTCGTTCACGGGTGGCTGGGTGCTGATCGATTACGCGCCGGACCTCGGCGCCAACGACCAGCTTCCGCCGTTCTCCACCGACTTCGACTCCGAGGGGTGGTACGTCCAGGGCGGCTACATGGTGCTGCCGCACCTCGTCGAGCTGGCGGCGCGCTACGAGCAGTACGACTCGAACGACCAGATCGACGACAACGGCGACGTGTCGGCCTTCACCGGCGCGCTCAACGTCTACCTGCTGGACCACGACGTGAAGTCCAGCCTCGAGTACGTGAGCCGCACGGAGGACCACGGCTCGAAGCTCGAGAACGACTCGCTGACGCTCGAGATGCAGCTGTTGTTCTGATTTTTGCGGGGGGCTTTTCAAGCCCCCCGCCCGCCGGGAGTGAATCCCGGCGGGTCCCACCCCCGAGGCGGCTCGCGGGCTCGCCGGCGTGCCGCTGGCACGCGCCGAGAGCCAGGCCCGCCCGTGGCGACGACCGGGATCACACGACCCCGGATCGGCTGACCGCGCGGCTGTTCCAGCCCCCCGCCCGCCTGGAGGGCAGGCGCCTGCGGCGCCGTGGTCCCTCGGCGCC
>CAYMQR010000103.1:0-11809 GCA_964392195.1 uncultured bacterium
CCAGTCGCGCCCGCGCCGCCGCGCCGCCCACAGCACGGCGCCGGCGAGCAGCGGCCACGGCGTGCTCGCCCACCACGGCAGCATGACGAGCGTCGCGCCGTAGAAGCCGAGCGGTGGGATCGCGAGGGCGAGCGCGAGTCCCCTCAGCGCGATCCGGCCACGCTTCACCCGCGCCGCCAGCACGATGAGCCCGTGGATGGCGAGCAGCGGGACCAGCCCCGCGACGAACATGTGGTCGAAGAACAGGCGGTTCATCGCGGTCCGAGGCGGCGCCGCCGGCCGGCGCCGGCGAGCGGGCGGCGCGCCGGCGCTGGCGCGGGGCCGGCCGAGCATAGAACGGCCCCGCGCGGTTGGACTCCCCTCGTCCGGTCGTGAGAAAAGCGAGAGAGGGGAAAATCGCCACGTGAGTAGGGTGTGTCTGCTGCGGCCGCCGATGATCGACGTCCGCTACATGTACAACACCATCGTCTGCCCGCCGGTCGGACTGGCGTACGTGGCGGCCTCGGCATGTAAGGCCGGGCACGACGTGTCCGTGGTCGACGCCGTGGGCGAGGCGCCCGAGCGGGTGAGCCCGCTCGCCGCCCCGGACTACCTGCGGCGCGGCCTCTCGACCGAGGAGATCCTCGACGGGGTTTCTGCGGACACCGACGTCCTCGGCGTGTCGTGCATGTTCTCGCAGGACTGGCCGCACCTGAGGGGCCTGCTGCGCGCGCTGCGCCGCAAGCTGCCGCGGGCGGCGATCGTGGCCGGCGGCGAGCACGTCACCGCGCTCCCCGAGCTGGTGCTCGGCGACGGCCCGGTCGATCACTGCGTGCTCGGCGAAGGCGAGGAGACCTTCGTGGAGCTGCTCGAGGCGCTCGAGGGCGAGCGCCCGCTCGAGTCGGTGCCCGGGCTCGCCAGCCGCGCGGTGAGCGCGACCCGCACCGCCCCGCGCGCGCGCATCCGCTCGATCGACTCGATCGCGCCACCGGCCTGGGAGCTCTTCCCGATCGAGCGCTACCTCGCCGGCGGACACGGCTTCGGCGTCCACCGCGGGCGCAGCATGCCGATCGTCGCGACCCGCGGTTGTCCGTACCGCTGTACGTTTTGCTCGAGCCCCGACATGTGGACCACGCGCTGGTCGGCGCGCGACGTCGGCGCCGTGCTCGGCGAGATGGCGGGCTACGTGGAGCGCTACGGCGCCCGCAACTTCGACTTCTACGACCTCACCGCGATCGTGAAGCGCGACTGGATCGTGCGCTTCTGCAAGGGCGTGATCGAGCGTGGGCTCGACGTCACCTGGCAGCTCCCGACGGGTACGCGCTCCGAGGCGATCGACGAGGAGGTCGCGGAGCTGCTCGCCCGCGCCGGCTGCCGCAACATCACGTACGCGCCGGAGAGCGGTTCGCCCAGCGAACTGGAACGGATCGGCAAGCGCATCCGGCTCGACCGCATGAAGCGCTCGATCGCCGCGTGCGCGCGCCGCGGGCTCTACGTGAAGGTCAACATCGTGATCGGCTTTCGCGGCCAGACCGCACGCGAGCTGCTCGAGACGCTGCTGTTCCTGGTCGAGCTCGCGGTGGTGGGCGCGCGCGACGTGATCATCAGCATCTTCTCGCCGTACCCGGGCTCGCGCATGTACGCCGAGCTGCGCGAGGTGGGCCGCATCGGGCCGCCGGACGACCGGTACTTCCTCGAGCTCAGCACCATCCAGGACCTGACCCGCTCGGTGTCGTGGAACGAGCGGCTGAGCGCCCGCCAGCTCGGCGCCGCGCGCTGGATCGGCAACCTGCTCTTCTACGGCGTGAGCTTCGCGCTGCGTCCGTGGCGCCCGCTCGCCACCCTCGCGAACGTGGCGCGCGGGCGCGAGGAGGCGAACCTCGACCGTGCGCTCGTCGACCTCGCGCGGAGGACGCTCCCGGACGTGCGCGGCGGGATCGCCCGGATCGAGGCAGCGCTCGAGGCGAACGCCTCCGCGTTCCGGCCGCTGGCGCGCGCTCACGGCGGCTGAACGACGACCACGCCGCAGGCGCTGGTGGTGAGCAGCCGCCCGTCGCTCAGCACCTTCATCTGCCGCATGCGCGGACCCATCCGCACCCGCCCGAGCACGTCGCCCGAGCGCGGATCGATGCGCTTGATCGAGCCGTTGAAGAAGTCGCTGACGTAGACCGCGTCGCGGGCGGCGTCGTAGGCCACCGCCCGCACGCCGCGCTGGTAGAGGCTGCGGCGGTACGTGCCGTCGTCGGCGTCGCGGACGTGCAGCCAGCCGATCGGGTGGGTCATGTAGAGGTCGCGGCGCTTCGGGTCGACCGCGCCGCCGCCGCAGCCCGGCAGGGCGGTGACGATCGAGCGGGTCTCGAGAGTGGCGAAATCGATCGAGCTAAGCGTGATGAAGCCCTCGCTGGTGACGAAGGCGCGGCGCTCGCCGGGGACGCGGATGAACTCGTTGGCGCCGGGCAGGTCGGGCAGCGGAACGCGATCGACCACGGTGCGCGGGTCGTCGAGGTCGAAGACCAGGAGCCCGAGGTCCTTGCGGTCGATGCTCTCGGGGCGCTCGGTACGGTCGATCACGAATGCGCGCCGGCTCGGTTCGTCGAAGGCGACGTCCATCGGCTCGTCGGAGCCGGTGACGAGGGTCCGCTCCAGCGCGAACGGCTCCTCGCTCAGCACGTAGACGTTCCGATCGTTGTGGTCGACGGCCCACACGCGCCGGTGGAGCGGTTCGAAGCGCACGTGGAGGAAGCCGCCGCGGCCCACGTCGACGAGCTGCGGCAGCGACGAGCCGTCGAGGGAGAGCCGCGCCACTCCGCGCAGCGAGCCGCCGTGGGAGTAGCTCACGTACGCGAAGCGCTCCTCCGGGTCCGCGTCGACCGAGTACTCGCCGCGCGAGCGCAGCCAGCGCCGCCCGTCGTCGAAGAGCGGACCTTGGTCGAGGCGCAGCGCGCCGGGCTGGGCGAGGACGTCGCCGCAGCCGTTGGCGAGCCCCCAGAAGAGCCAGGTCGCCGCGGACGTGTAGGCGATCGTGGCGGCGCCGAGCAGCACGCCGGGGTGGAGGCGGCGTGGCAGCAGCCGCTTCCTCGCCGCCGCGCCGATCCCGATCGCGAGGGCGATCCACCCCGCCTGCGCCCAGTAAGGCAGCGTCAGCAGCGTGGTGGTGTAGAAGACGGCGGGCCCGCCGGCGAGCGCCAGGATCGCTAGCCGCCGCGCCACCACCAGCCACGGCCGCTCCGGGTGCAGGTAGAGCAGGAGCTGCACGGCGACCAGCGGCCACAACCCGGCGCTGGTCAGGTGCGTGAAGAAGAGATGGTTCACGGGCGCGCGCCCGGGGCGCGGTCCGCGGAGCGCGTCACGCGAGCGGCTGGTGGGCGCGCCGCGCGCCGCGCCGGCGCGCCGCGCTGAGCTGGCGGTTGGCGGCGCGGATCGCGCGCGGATCGAGGCCGAAGATCAGGTCGCTCTCGACCAGTGGCGTCACGCTACAGCCCGGGCCGCTCGCCGGGTGCGGCATGTCGAGGAACGCGCGCGCGAAGCCCACGTCCCGGCCGTTCAGGTAGGCGCCGTCGGAGGTGAGGTGGCACGGCACCACGCGGCCGTCGGGGAGCACGGTGCCGAAGTAGCGGCCCGCGTTGCAGGTGCCGCAATCGGAGAAGTTCGGGGCGCGGGTGAGCCGCTCCAGATAGCCGGGAGACGAGCCGAGCGGCGCGCCGCGTTCGCGCGCCGACTCGAGGCGCGCCGCGATCGAGTCGAGGGTGGCGCTGTCGAGCGCCGGATGGAGCCCCGCGTCGCGGTGGAAGGCGTCGTTGCAGGCCGGCTGGAAGTACGCGTAGAAGCCGACCCGCGCGGCCTGCTCGAGCACCCACTCGATCCAGTCGAGGTTCCACGGCCCGAGGGTGGTGATGGTCGCGATCGCCACGCCCGAGCCGGCGAAGCGCTCGAGGGCGCCCATCACGCGCCGGAACGAGCCGGCGCGCCGCCGCACGCCGTCGTGGACGTCCTCGGGACCGTCGAGCGACGTCACCACCATGTCGAGGTGGGGGATGAGCGAGTCGACCTGCGCGTCGCTCAGCCACGCGTTGGTGTTCATCGAGGTGAAGAGGCCGAGCGACCGGGCGTGACGCAGGAGCGCCTCGCAGTCGGGACGGATCGTGACCTCGCCGCCGCTGAACCCCGCGCGCGACATGCCGAGCGCGGTGAGCTCGTCGATCGCGGTGCGGAACTCGGCCTCGCTCAACTCGTCCGAGGCCTGCGCCGGGATGTTGCAGTAGCTGCACTGGAAGTTGCAGCGGTTGGTGAGGATGAAACCCATCGAGAACGGCAGCTTGCGGCGCGTCGCGATGGCGAGGCCGAGGCGCGCGACGGAGGTGAGCGAGCGCGTGCGCGAGGTCATGGGGCGGCGGCTCCGGCGTCCGAGACGGCGAGCGCGAACAGCATCGCACCGGCGACCAGCGACAGGCGCCGGTGGGCGTGGCGGACCTCGCTCGCCTGCTCGGGGCTCGCGCGGCCGATGAGCGCGCCGCCGAGCAGCGCCGCGACGCTCGCGATCACCGGCATCCGCTCCAGCCCGAAGCACGCCAGGAACGCGAGCGCGCCGGTGTAGCCGAGCACGCGCGCGGCGTTCATGGCGGCGTGCGGTCCGAAGATCACCGCGGAGCTCGAGATCCCCGAGCTCTCGTCCTCGGCGAGGTCGCCGGCCTCGTGGACGAGCTGGGTCTGGGTCTGGAGCACCACGAACACCGCGAGCAGCAGCGGGACGTGCGGCGCGCTCGCGGCGTCGAAGCGCACCACCAGCGCGAGCGGCGCGAAGATCACCGCGTTGGTGAGCGTGCCCACCACCGGGATGCTCTTGACCCGCGGACCCACGCTGTAGAGCGTCCCGGCGATCAGCGAGATCGCGGTGCAGTCGAGGCGCAGCCACGCGCCGCCGAGCGCGGCCAGCACCAGCGCCAGCGCCGCGCAGCCGAGCACCGTCGCCCAGGTGAGCGCGGGAGCCTGCGCGAGCCCGGCGAGGGGGTTCTTGGTGACGTCGCGGTCGCCGTGGCGGTCGGCGATCGCGTTGATGCCGTACGCGAACGCCAGCGCCAGCGACGCGACCAGCGCGCCGCACACGAAGCGGGCCAGCGCGTCCGCCGGCGCCGAGCGGAACGTGGCGTAGAGCGGCAGCGCCGGCAGCGCGGCGAAGTGCAGCCATTGCGGCGCGCGCAGCGTGCGCCACGCGAGCACGACGTCGGTGGGCCTGGCGATGGAGCCTGCCCCGGCCGTGAGGGCCGAAATCGACATGCGGAAGGGATCGGTCCAGGAAGCGAAGCCGCGTCGGGGGGGCGCGCCGGGTACCTCCCGGCGACTCTACGGGCCGCGGGAGAAAGGTGTCAACGCGCTCGCGGTCGGCGCTCTGCGTGCGGATCGGAGGCTCACCCCGCCACCGGCACCCAGCCCAGCACCACCCGCGCCAGCACCACCGCGAGCAGGCCGAGCAGCACCATCCCGTAGGCCCGCCCGAACACCGCCAGCTCGCGCTCTGGCACCGCTCCTTCGCGCTTCACCACCCGGCGGATGGCCCCGGCGTTGGCGACCAGGATCAGCATCGCGAGGGCCAGGTATCCGGCGGTGGCCACCGGCCCCAGCGCCGCGAAGACGCCGCCCCGCAGCGACGGCCACGCACCCGGGTAGCCGTGGGGATCGAAGCGCAACATGCGGAACTCGGCGCTGATGCAGTTGCCGAAGAACCAAAGCGTGTTCGCCGCGGTCAGGAGCGCGACGATCCAGGTGCCGAGGCGGATCCCGAGGTCGACGAAGCGACGCGCCAGCTCAGCCATCGCCACCTCCGTCGTGCGAAGTCGGGCGCGCGGCGAGGCGGCGGTGGAACGAAACGGCGAGTGCGGCCAGCGCGAGCGCGAGTGGCGGGCCGAGCACCGCGACCCTCGTGACGCTGGTGAGCTGGCCGCGGAAGAACACCAGCTTGGTGGGCGAGTGCTCGAGGAGGTAGGGCAGCCACGCGAGCTCGTAGTACCAGTCCTGGTGGCTCACCACCCGCAGCGCCTCGAGCACCACGAGGAGCTGGAAGACGGCGCGGTTGCGGGCGAACCAGTCGCCCAGCGAGCGGAGCTGGCGGAGCGGGTCGTCAGCCACCAGCAGCGCCGCGACGAGCGCCAGCTCCCAGGTCGCCGAGCAGATCGCGATGTGCTCGAAGTGTCGATCCTGCGCGAAGTTGCCGGGCGGCCAGGTCACCACGCGGACCAGCACGTCGAGCATGAGCGCGGCGCTCACCAGCTTGGCGACCGGAGTCGCGGACGCGCCCGGCGGGCCCGCTTGCGTGGCGGATGCGGGACCGCCGCCGCGGGCGTGCGCCGCGTCGAGCATCAGGAACGCCACGATCGCCGCGGTGCCGAGCGTGGTGCCGCTCAGCCAGTCGCGGACGCCGAGCGCGCCCACGTAGAGCCCCTGGCCGAAGTGTTCGTCCCACAGGTCGAGCTCGGCCAGGTCGCGCACCGCGCCGAGCAGCGCGAGGGCCAGGACCAGGAGCGCCGCGCGCGGGCTGTGGGCACGCAGCGCCGCGGCCAGCGCGCGCGGACGCTCGGCGGGAAGCGCGTCGCGCACCGGCAGGATCCCGTGCAGGAACACGATCAGCACCACGCCCCACGAGGTCATGCGCAGGATGTGGTCGAGGACGTAGGCGAGGCTGCCGAGCGTCACGTGCGGCGCGCGCACCAGCGGCGAGCGATACTGGATCTCGAACGCGTAGAGCACGAAGGCGCAGCCCATGGCGAACAGGAAGAGCCAGCACAGCGTCCACACCCGGTAGAGCCAGCGGTCCGCGCGCGATAGCGGGGCCACGCCCACTCCTCCGGTCGCCGGCGTCGTCTCGGTGCTCATGGCTTGCCCCCCGCGAGCGGCCGGCGCGTGGGCGCCGCGCGGTCGTCGGCGGTGGAGACCGCGACCAGCGCGCCACGCCCGAGCTCGGCCACCCACAGCCGGGTCCGGTCGGGAGAGAGCGCGAGCGCCGCCGGCTCGGCGATCCCGGTGACCCGCCGCGACTCGGTGAGCGCGGGGAGGTCGAGGCGGACGACCGCGGCGTCGTGCTGGCACGCCACCCACAGCGCGCTCCGCACGGAGTCGAGCGCCAGCGAGGTCGCGCCGGCGCACGCCGGCACCCGCCGCTCGAGGGTGAAGCTCGCGAGCGCGACGGTGCTCACCGTGCCGAGCTTCTTGTCGGCGACGTGGAGGTGGCCGCTCGCGTCGTCGAGGGCGATCGCGAACGGATAGCGGCCGACGACCATCTCGCGGCGCGGCACCAGGTCGTCGCCGATCTCGAACAGCCGCCCGGTCCCCGGCTCGGCGAGGTAGAGCGCGCGGCGCGCGGTGCTCACGACCAGCGGCCATGCGCCGCGCTGGTAGCCGTGCTCGACCGGGATCGGCGCGGACACCGCCTCGATCGACCAGTAGGGGTCGCGGCGCGCGCGCACCAGCGTCACCGACTCGATCATGGTGCGCACCTGCGCCATCACCAGGATCACGGTGCCGTCGAGCCCGTCGGCGAACGCGACCAGGCTCGCGCGGTCGAAGTCCTCCGACTCGGCGTCGGGTGGCTCGACGCCGACCTCGGGCTCGAAGTAGTGGACGGCCGGCGGCGAGGCGCTGAAGTCGAGCTGGAACTGGCTGCCCCAGCGGTGGCACCCGAGCACCGGCCCACCGAGGACCGCCGACCATTCGAGCGCGATCGGCACCAGTCCGTACTTGGGCTCGAGGTCGGGGATCGGCACGCGCGCGCGCACCGAGCCGGTGGTGGCGTCGAGCTGCCAGACCTCGCGGGTGTTGAACTGGGCGACGTAGACGCTCTGGCCGTCGGGGTCCGCGGCGACCCCCACCGGACCGGGGCCGGCGCCGAGGAAGGTGTCGTCGGTGGTTCGCAGGCGGTCGGCGCTCCAGATCACCGCGCAGCACGCCGCGACCACGGCGAGGCGAAACGCGAGCGGCAGCCGGTCGACCATCGGCGATGGGGCTATCGCACCGGCCCGCGCGCGGTCAACGACCGTGGCGCCGAGGGCGTGCGCTCGTGGGCGCCTGGCGGCTGCGAGCGGCGCGGTTCCGCCGTGATAGGTTGAGCGACCCTCCCGTGCGATCCGGCGTGGATCGCGAGCCTCGATGCGCCCGCTCTTCTTCGTCCTCCTGGCGCTGGCGTCCGTCACCGGTTTCTACGTCGAGCTCTCGCCCACCTGGACGTGGTGGTTCCGCGCCCACCTGATCCTGCACCCGCTGCTCGGCCTGGTCGCGGCCGGGCTCTCGATCGCCTACGTCCGCGACCACGTCCGCGACAAGGGCTGGAGCACGGCCAAGGTCGGCGCGCTGCTCGGCGCCGTGGTGACGGCGGTGTGGGCGGCGTGCGTGGTGAGCGGGCTGCCGCCGCTCGGGCTCTTCCGCGTCAACCGCAACCTCCTCGATCTCCACGGCACGATCGGCTGGATGCTGCTGCCGGCGTTCGGGCTGCACGTGCTCCGCCGCAGCTGGCTGGTGCTGCGCGAGCGCTCGCGGTGGACCCGGTGGAGGGAACGGCTCAGCGTGCCGCGCGCCGCTCGCGTCGGCGCGACGGTGGTGCTGGTGTGGACCGCCTCGCTCTTCGTCGACCACTGGGACGGTGAGCGCGTCACGA
Source organism: uncultured bacterium (assembly GCA_964392195.1). GTDB lineage: Bacteria > JADJOY01 > JADJOY01 > JADJOY01 > JADJOY01 > JADJOY01. Next base: position 8,621 of record CAYMQR010000103.1, read on the forward strand.
TCCACTTCCACGAGTTCCTCGAGGGACACGAGCGCCCGGCGCTCACGGCGCTGAGCCACGAGACCACGGGCCGCGCGCTGTCGATGAGCAAGACCTGCGGGGTGGGCACGGCGTGCCACCACGAGCTCGTCGAGGAATTCGAACGCAGCGCGCACCGGCGCTCGCCCGAGAGCTTGCATTTCCAGAAGATCTCGGCGCTGCTGGCGAGCGAGCGCGGGGCACCGGCGTCGCGCTTCTGCGTGAGCTGCCACGCCCCCGGCGTCGCGGTGGCCGCGGACCTCGCCGTGCCGCAGCCCTCCGCCGCGGCGGGCGCGCCGCATGGCTTCGGCTGCCTGGTGTGCCACTCGATGGAGAGCGCCTCGCTCGCGGAGCATCCCGGCAAGCGGTACGCGGGCGACGCTCCCGAGGGCTTCACGGTGATGTTGCGGCGCGACCACCTGTCGCTCTTCCCCGCGAACGGGGACGCCGGCGCGGAGGGCTTCGAGAAATCGCTCTCGGCCTTCTTCATCCGCCTCGATCCGTCGGCCCACGCGCGGGTCATGGATCCGCCGATCGTCAGCACCGACGGTGTCTGCCTCGGCTGCCACCAGGAGCACATCCCGCGCCGCGACCCGACCGGCTTCGCGCAGGTGCGGTGCGTCGACTGCCACATGACCTTGCAGCAGCCGTTCTCCGAGACCCACCAGCGCAAGCCCCATTACCTGGTGGGCGCGAACGTGGTGCTGCCGCGGTTGCTCGGCGACGCCGGGATGGAGGAGAAGGTCACGAGCTGGCTCACCGGCCGCTTCGAGACCCGCGCCCTGGACGCGTTCTGGGAGCTGCGCCAGCCCGAGCAGAAGAACCAGTCGAGGGCGGTGTGGCTGTTCATGGCGGTCGAGCCGCTCGCGCCCGCGCACGCGGGCCAGGACCTCGGCCTGCGCGTGGCCACCTCGAACGTCGGGATCGGCCACCCGTTCCCGAGCGGGGTGATCGACCTCTACGACGTGTGGCTCGAGGTGAAGGTGCTCGACGGCGAGGGCGCCGAGCTGTGGAGCACCGGCAAGCCTGGCGGCGTCGCATCGCGGGACGACGGGGTGATCCGGCTGGGCGGCTTCGTGAGCGACGGTGACGGCAAGCCGATCGACCGGCACCGGGTGTGGGAACAGGCCGAGCGCCACATCCAGGCGATCGACCCCAACCGGACCTTGACCCACGAGCTCACCGTGCCGATCCCGGCGGACGCCAGGGGCCCGCTACGCGTCGAGGCGACGTGGAACTACGACCGGCTCAACGCGCCGTTCGTGGCGTGGGCCTACGACGGCGCGGCACCCGAGCTGCCGCGCGTCGCGATCGCTCAGGTCGAGCAGAGGATCCCGCTCGTGCCGTAGGTGTCGGCTGGCGGAGGGGCGCGCGCCCGGCGATACGGTCGCGGCGCTTCGTCGCCGCGGGCTCGTTTCCGGTATGTCCCCGCGCCGCCTGCCTCAGCGCGGCGGGTGGTCGGGGAGCCACTCGGGGAGCGCGATCTTGTAGCCGCCCTGGGCGCTGCCGAAGTAGAGCTCGTCGCGCTGGGCGTCGAGCATCAGCGACTGCGCCTTCGCGCCGATGTCGTGGCGACGCAGGATCTGGCCGCTCGCGTAGTCGAAGGCCCACAGCTCACCGGGCATGAAGGCGAGCGAGTAGAAGAGGTCGCGGCGCGCGTCGAAGACCACGTTGCGCGAGTTGAGCGGGCCCTTCATGCTCCGCACCAGCTCGAGAGGCTCGGTCGAGTACTCGTAGAAGTTGTCCGAGAAGAAGCTCGCCGCGACGATCCGCTTCTTGGACGGGATGATGACGAAGTCGAGCCCACCTTCGGGAAGCACCGCCTTTTGGCGCACGGTCATCGTCGCCGGATCGACCTGGACCAGCAGGAACTGGTTGCCGGCGTCGGTCATGCCTAGTTCGGCGTAGAGCATCCCGTTCGCGTCGTCGTAGGCGACCTTCAAGAGTCCGGCGTGGAACTTCGTGAAACCCTGCTCGTCGAAGCGCAGCTCGCGCAGCAGCTTGATCGTGGCGCGGTCGAACTCGGCGAGCACCGGATGCTCGTGGAAGGTCACGTACACGCGGTCGCCGGCGACCGCGAAGTCCCACGGCGCGATGCGCGGGTTCTCGAGGATGTTCACCTGCTGGGTGATGGCGAACGGCTCGGTCGAGAACTTGAGGAAGTCGCCGCTGTCCCAGTCCATCGTGAGGATCTCGGAGCCGCTCGGGTCCAGCCACAGGTAGCGTGCGAGACCGTGGACCTCGATGACCTTCGCCTCGCCGGTCGCGAGGTCGATGCGCGACAACCCCGACGCCGGCCCGTAACACGTGAACAGGTAGCGGCGATCGGGCGTGATCACGTAGTCGCGCATGTGCGAGAGCGGGAACGCGGGCGCCACGCCGTCGTGCGGATAGAAGCGCGTGAAGCCGGCAGGCACCGGCTCCATCGTGGGCGGGCGCGGCGGCAGCACGCCCACGTAGTGCCAGAAGATCAGGCTGCCGCTCGCACCCACCGCCGCGAGCCGCGCGCCCCAGCGCTTGAGCCCCACCAGCGCCAGCCCGGCGCCGAGCGCGCACGGGAACACGAAGGCGATCCGGTACGCGGCCGCCTTGTTGGAGCCCAGGCTGTGGTCGACGTGGTAGGCGTTGAACGCCGCCCACGCCGCGAGCGTGGCGATGAACACCGCCGGGCCGAGCCTGGAACGGGCCGCGAGGGCGTAGCCGAGCCCCACCAGCACGCCGATGCCGATCAACGTCTCCGGCAGCGAGATCCGCGCCATGAGCAGCAGGTTGGGCGGAATCTTGTGCCACTCGAGCGGCAGCCACGCGTTCGAGAACCCCTTCGAGGTGGGGCTGAGCGCCAGCATCACGGGCGGGAGCGTGCACAGGAAGAGCCCGAGGATCTGGTCGAGCGGCCGCTCGCGCGACGGCGCCAGGCCGAGCCGCCGCTGGAGCCGGAACAGCGTCGGCGGCACCGCGTAGAGCAGCGCCGCCAGCGGGTACGCGAAGGCGCGCGAGATCACGCCCTCGTTCCCGAGCAGGAGCAGCTCGGTGATCTTGTAGGCGACCGCGGCGAAGAGCGCGGCGTCGACGAACAGCGTCAGCGCGGAGGCGTGGATCGAGCGCTCTGGAGCGGAGGTCACTTCGGAGATGGCCGAGCTCATGGGCCGGCCAAGATAGGGACGGGCGGCG
>CAYMQR010000104.1:0-11764 GCA_964392195.1 uncultured bacterium
GCACGCGCTCGCCGAGCGCCGGCCGATCCTCGAGTGCTTCGGGCGCCCCGGCAACGCCGGCGAGCTGCTGCAGGCGTACCTCGCGCTGCCCTTCTTCGCGCTCGCCGGCGCCGACGAGCGCTGGCTCGGGCTCGCGACGCTCGCTGTCACGGTGGTGGCGATGCTGCTCTTCCACCACCTCGCCACGCGCTCGTTCGGCGCGGGCGCCGCGTGGATCGCCACGCTCGCGATGGCGTTCCCGCCGCCCGAGCTGTGGCGCGCCACGGTGTGGGTGAACACGCACAACGTGGGGATGGCGCTCGGCTTCGCGCTGATCGCCGCGAGCGCGGCGCTGGCGGCGCGGCGCGAGCGACGGCTCGCGAGCGCGGCGCTGCTCGGCGCGGCGCTGCCGGTGTGCGGGTGGCTGAACCCGATGGCGCTGGTGATCGCGACCCCGGCGCTGCCGCGCGCGCTCGGGTCGCGCGGGGTGGCGTGGCGCCGGCTCGCGAGCGCGGCCGCCGCGCTCGTGGTGGCGGCGCTGGTGACGCGTCCGCTCTGGCAGCCCACGCTCGCGTTCGTGACCAGCCCCCGCCCGGACGCGCAGTCGAGCGGAGGTCTCGCCAGCGGAGTGACGCGCCTCGCCGCGACGTTCACCACCGGTCTCGCGAGCGGCCTCGGCTTCGCGGACGAGCTCCCGCGCGCGGGCCGGGCCGCGGACGCCGTCCTCGCGTCGGCGCTCGCGCTCGCGTACCTGGCGTTCGTGGCGCGCGCGCTCCGTGGCCGCCGCGCCGCGGGAGGCGCGCGCGACGGCCTGGCACTCGCGGTCGCGATCGTGCCGCCCTCGGTCGGGATCGCGATCGCGCTCTCGAGCCGCGACGGCACCAAGTACTGGATCTACGCGCTGCCGTTCCTGTTCCTCGCGTGGGGCGACGGGCTGAGCCGGCTGCCGAGGGCGGTCGCGATGGCGCTCGCGGCGCTGCCGGTGCTCCTCGGTGCCTTCGCGAGCGCCCGCACCATCGACGCGGTCCACGACGACGTGGTGGAGCGCCTGGCGGCGCACCTGCGCGAGGGCGGCATCGAGCGCGTCCACGCCGACGACGCCCTCAAGTGGCCGCTCACGTTCGTGAGCGGCGAGGCGATCGTCGCGGCCGGCGAGCTGCCGAGCCGCTACGCGGCCCACGAGCGGGCGGTGTTCGCCACGCCGGCGGTCACCGTCGTCCTCGCCAGCAGCTCGCCGATCCGCGGCGCCGTCGAGGGTGCGCTCGCGAGCGCGCACGCGAGCTACTCCACCGAGGAGCTCGCCGACTTCGTGATCCTGCGCGGCTTCGACCGCGACGTGCGCTGCGCGCTCCGCGCGGTCTACGCCGCCAACGCCGCGCTCTACCCGCCCGGACTGTGCGCCCCGCTCCATGAGCCGAGCTGAACCGCGTCCGCGCCCCCGGCTCCGCCGCCGCGTCCTGTTCGCGGCGTGCGTGGCGCTCGCGTGCCTCGCGCCGCTCGCGCTCGTCGCCGAGCTCCACCTGCGTCGCCTCGCCGCCAGCGAGCGGCCGGGCGCCGTCGCGCCGCACCAGCGCCGTCACGGGCTGCCGGTCAACGGCCGCACCCGCAGCCTGAAGCCCGGGCTCGACTACGTGCAGGTCCCCGGCCACGGCGAGATCGAGGGCGCCACGGTCAACTCGTGGGGCTTCCACGACGCCGAGCCGGAACCTCACGAGCCCGCGACGACGTTCCGGGTGGCGGTGATCGGCGACAGCATGACCTACGGCACCCACGTGCGCTGGGAGCAGGCGTGGCCCGCGCTCCTCGAGCGCCGCCTGACGGCGCCGGCGCCGCGCACGTCGCTCGACGTGGCGAACCTCGGCGTCTCGGGCTATCAGCTCACCGAGATCGAGGCGCTCGCCCGCGAGGTCGCGCTGCCGCTCTTCACCCCGGACCTGCTCGTCTACGCCGCCTACTCGAACGACGTCTCGGACATGGGGCTCAACCACTACCGCTACCAGCAACGGTTCCCGGAGGCGTGCTCGTCGCCCGAGGCCTCCGACGAGGTGGAGCCGTCGTTCTGGCTCTTCCCCGAGCGGATCGAGCTGTGGCTCCGGACGCGCTCGTCGCTGGTGGCCGAGCTGCGCTTCCGCCGCGACCTGCTGCGCTACGACGTGGTGCTGCCGGCGCTCGCGCGCGCGCGCGAGGAGGGCGGCGCGCTCGGCGGCGCCGCGCGCGCGCTCGAGCACGCGGTGCCGTTCCTCGACCCTCACCTCGAGATCTGCCGCCGCTTCCGCTACGCGTACGCGCTCCTCGAGGCGATCGCCGGCGAGGCGCGCGAGCGCGGCGTGCCGTTCGCGATCGCCGAGGTCCCGAACCTCGAGCACCTCGACCGCGCCGACGCGGGCTCGATGCACTCGTTCCTGGCGTCGTTCGCCGCGTCGCACCCGGAGGTGCCGCTCCTCGACGTGCGCGCGGCGCTGCGCGAAGCCGCCGCGAGCCGCGGCGTGCCGTCGCGCGAGCTCTACCTCGGCGACGCCGACTTCCACCCCACGCCGCTCGGCCACGAGCTCCTCGGCGACGCGCTCGCCGCGCCGATCCAGCGCGAGGTCGATCGCGCCGGCGCCCGCGCCCGGCGGGAGGCCGCGGCGCCGTGAGCCGCTCGCGCGCCGCCGCGGCGGCGCTCGCGCTGGCGCTGGCCGTGCTCGCGCCGCGCGCCGCCCTCGGCCTCGACGCCGAGCCGGCCCCCGATCTCGCGCCACCGGCCACGGGCTCCGACTGGCTCACCGCGCCCTACCCGCCCGAGCGCAACCGCCTCGCGGTGCCGACCATCGAGACCTTCGCGGCCTTCGTGGTGGTCCTCGGCGGCACCATGGTCAACCCGGATTTCTCGAACACCTCGCCGCCCTCGATCGACAACTTCGTGTCGGCGTTCACCAGCGCACCCACCTGGAACGACGACGACAGCCGCCTCATCAACTACTTCTTCCACCCCGAGATGGGCGCCGAGATCTACCTGCTGGTGCGCAACCGCTCGTACTCGCCGTGGGCCGGCTTCGCGTACAGCTCGGTGGCGTCGGTCGTGTGGGAGTACCTGTTCGAGGGCTGGGTCGAGCAGCCGTCGGCGATCGACCTCGCGATCACCTCGACGGCGGGCTCGCTGTTCGGCGAGGCGCGCTACCAGCTCCGCCAGTACCTGATCGAGCAGCCGGCCTCGACGTGGCGCGACGTCGGCATCGTCGTCGCCGACGGCATCGAGGCCTTCCACCGCTGGGTCGATCCGCCCGAGGTCACGCCGCTCACCCACGAAGGCGTGACCGACAGCTGCGGCCCCGCGCCACGCGCCGAGCCTGCGACCGGGCTCGCGCTCACGCTGCGGTTCTGAGGAGTTCCAACCACCCTTGTCATCGACCGCCCCGGGCGCCAAGTTCGCGCGCATGAAGCGGCTCTGGCGTGGCTGGTGGCGTTCGGCGTGGCTCGTCGTGGTGCTGGGGCTGGGGCTCGCCCCGCTCGCGCGCGCGCAGGCGCCGATGGCGCAGCCGAGCGCGGCCTCGCTCGCGCGACTCGCCGCGGGGATCCGCGCCGAGCGCGGCGGCGAGCACGCGACCGCGGTGGCGCAGCTCGCGCCGGTCGTCGCCGAGCGCGACTCCCTCGGCGACTACGCCCACCTCCACCTCGCCCGCGCGCAGGCGGGGATGGGCGACGACGCCGTCTCGACCACCACCCTGGAGAGCCTGCTGCGCCTCTACCCCACCAGCCTGCTCACCGCCGAGGCGGCGCTCGAGCTCGGCAACCTGCGCCGCCGCGCCGGCGACTGCAACCAGGGCGCGGTGCTCTTCGCGCTCGCCCGCGAGCGCTCGCGCTCGAGCACCGTCAGCGCCAACGCCACGTTGCGCCTCGCCGAGTGCCTCGAGCGCTCGGAGCGCGCGGGTGACGCGCGCCGTTACCTCGTCGAGCTGCGCGACGAGTGGCCGCTCGAGGACGCCGACCGCGAGGCGCGCGCGCGCCTCGCCGCGCTCGACGCGGCACACCCCGAGCTGGTGCCGCGGCCGTCGCTCGACGGCGCCGTCGCCGAGGCCAAGCGGCTCGCCAGGGAGGGCGAGGTCACGAGCGCCGTCGCGCTCCTCGAGCGCACGGTGCGCGACAACGCCGGCTCGCCGGACGTGCTCGACGCCCGGCTCGAGCTGGCCGGCCTGCTGAAGCGCGCCGGCCGCCTCGACGACCGCGAGGAGATGCTGCGCGCGGTGGTGCGCGCGAGCCCGCGCAGCCGTGCCGGCACCACCGCGGCGTTCACGCTCGCGCAGGCGCTGTGGAACCGCGGCAAGAACCGCGAGACCATCGCCGTCCTCGACCAGCTCGAGTCGGTGTCGCCGCCCGTCTCGCTCGGTGACGAGATCCTCTACATGCGGGCGCGCATCCAGGAGGAGGCGCACGCGTGGGCGCACGCGGTGGCGATCTACCAGCGCGTCGTGAAGGAGTATCCGCGCGCCGACCGCACCCCCGACGCGTTGTGGCGATGGACCTGGATCTCGTACCGCCACGACCCGCCCGCCAAGCACCTCGCCACCTTCGAGCGGACCCGCGCGCTCGCTCACGCGCCCGAGGTCGCGCGGCGCATCCGCTTCTGGCAGGCGCGCGCGCTCGCCGCAGCCGGGCAAGCGGGCCGCGCAGGACAGATCCTCGACGCCCTCGAGACCGAGGACCCGAACGGCTACTACGGCCGCCTCGCGGCGCTCGGCGTGAGCGGATCGATCCCCGAGCCCGCCGCGCTGACCCCCGACGACACCGCCAGCGCCACCTGGCGCGCGCTCTCGCCGCTCGCCGCGCTCGACGGGCTCGAGGTCGGGGATCCGCCGGTGACCGTGGGCGAGGTGGGCGAGCACCTGGTGCGGGCTCGGCTGCTCGCCGACGCGATGCTCGACGACCTCGCCCTCGACGAGCTGCGCGCCGCCGAGGGCGGTCCGGCCCTCGACGACGCGACCCGCATCTGGATGGCGCGCTTCTACGCCTCGGTCGGCGCGCCCAACCGCGCGCTCAAGGCGGCGCAGAAGGCGCGCGCCGGCGGTCTCGACGGCGACGGCCACGCGCTCCTCGCCGGCAACCCCTTCGAGCGCTTCCTCTACCCGCTGCCCTTCCCCCACCACCTGCGCAGGCTCGCCGCCGCCGAGCGCCTCGATCCGCTGCTCGCGGCGGCGCTGATCCGCAACGAGAGCCTGTTCGACCCGCGCGCCCACTCCCCCGCCGACGCGCGCGGCCTGATGCAGATCATCCCGCCCACGGCGCGCCGCCTCGCCAGCGAGGTGGGCCTCTCCGACTTCGAGCTCGGCGACCTGTTCGTGCCGCGCATCAACCTGACCCTCGGCTGCCACTACCTGGCGAGCCTCCTCACCCGCTTCGGCGGCGACGTCGAGCGCGCGGTGGCGAGCTACAACGCGGGCGAGGACGCCGTCGATCGGTGGACCGCGCGCGACCCGAGCCTGAAGGGCGCCGCCTTCGCGGAGACGATCCCCTACTCCGAGACCCGCAACTACGTGCGCAACGTGATCCGCGACTGGCTCCGCTACCGGGAGCTCTACCTGGGCGCGGCGTGAAGCGCGTGGCGAGCCGGCGCGGACGATCGAAGGCCGAGCGCGCGGCGACGGCGAGCGCGGGCGCGGCGCCCGCGGTGGCCGCGCCGGCGCCGTGGAAGCTGCCCTCGGCGCGCGAGATCGCGGCGCTCTCGCGGCTCTTCCAGCCGCTCGTCTGGTACACGAACCCGCTCGTCCTCGGCCTCGACCACATCCCCGCCAAGGGGCCGGCGCTGCTGGTCGGCAACCACACCGTCCTGGGCGTCTACGACCTGCCGCTGCTCTTCCTGCGGATCTGGCAGGGACGCCAGATCCTGCCGCGCTCGCTCGGTCACCACGCCCACTTCAAGATCCCGGTGTGGCGCGATTTCCTCACCCGCTTCGGCGCGGTCGAGGGGACGCGCGAAGGTTGTGCCCGGCTCTTCGAGGCCGGCGAGTTCGTGCTGGTCTTCCCGGGTGGTGGCCGCGAGGTCGCGAAGCGCCGCGGCGAGCGCTACCGGCTCATCTGGAAGGACCGGCTCGGCTTCGCGCGCATGGCGATCCGCCACGGCGTGCCGATCGTGCCGTTCGCCTCGGTGGGGGCCGAGGACGCGTGGGACATCGTCGCCGACGCCAACCTCGTCCTCGACTCGCCGCTCGGCAAGCTGCTCGCGAAGACGCGCCTGCCCGTCGACGAGATGCTGTTCCCGCTGGTGCGCGGCATCGGGCCCACTCCCATCCCGCGGCCCGAGCGCCTCTACTTCCAGTTCCAGCGGCCGATCCCGACCCGCCGCTACCGCGGCGCGTGGCAGGACGACGACGCGTGCCGCGAGCTGCGCGACCGCGTGAAGGCCTCGGTCGAGAGCGGCATCGCCGCCCTCCAGCGCCGCCAGTCGCGCGACCCGGAACGCTGGCGCTTCCCCGGCCCCTGGTCCGCGAGATCCTGACCCTCCGGCCCGTCGAGCGCCATCGCTCGGAGCGCAACGGCTTCGTCGCTTGCCAGCGATCGATCGCGTCCCCTCCGGCGCAGCCGAGGGCCCTCTGGACGCGCGGAGATGCATCACCGGGGCGGATGCCGCAGCGTCCACCGAACGAGAACCTCGCCGTCCGTGTCCACGATCGTTCCCTCGCGCTGAAACCCCAGGCGCTCGACGAGCCGGGTCGAGGGTGCGTTCCCCGCACTGACCCGCGCCTCGACGGCGTCGACCTCGCCGCTCGCGAACGCGATCCGCACCTGCTCGCGCACGGCAGCGGTCGCGAACCCCTGGCCGCGGCAAGTGGGCGACACCCCGTAGCCGATCTCGACCCGGCGGCCGGCCGGCGCATCCTTGAAGCCGCAGCCACCGACGATCGCGTCGTCGGTGATCCGGACCACGTGGAACGTGGTGCACCAGGACTCGGGCTTTCCTTCGTCGAGCTGGCGGAGCGAGCGCACCGCGACGAACGGCGGCGCGAGGGCACCCGGGAGGACTCGGGAGGCGAGCCCCTCGGGCATCTCGCCCCGCGCCAGCGCCCGGAGGTCGGCAACCGAGAGCGGCGAGAGGCGGATCGGCACGAGGTCCGCCGGTCGCCGAGGACTCGTCCAGGAGTCGTCGCCGATCAGGGCTGACCCAGGCGGTCGGCGGCGGCGCAGGCGGTCGTGTTGCCCTTCTTGCAGGCCTTCTCGTAGAGGGCGAACGCGGCGCCCGGGTCGGCGGCTCGTCCGAGTCCCTTCTCGGTGAGTCGGCCGAGGTTGAAGCACGCCTCCGAGTTTGCCTTCTGGCAGGCCTTCTCGTAGTACTCGCCAGCCTTGACCATGTCCTCGGGAACGCCGCGCGCGCCCTGGTAGAGGCGCCCCAGGTTGGTGCAGCCTGCGACGCTCCCGCCATCGCAGCCGCGCTCGTAGAGGTCGAGCGCGAGCGACACGTTGGCATCCACGCCCAGGCCGTCCTCGTACATGATCCCGAGGCTCGTGCAGCCGGCGGCCAGGCCCTCCTCGCACGACTGGCGGTAGAGCAGCGCGGCACGCAGCGGCTCCTTGCCGATCCCGTCGCCGTCCTTGAGCATCTTGGCGAGGTTGAAGCAGGCCTGCGGCTTGTGGATACGGCAGCCGTGCTCGTAGAGCGCTGCGGCGCCGACACCGTCGCCACCCTGCTCGAGCAGCATGCCGCCGTCGATGCAGCCCTCGCCGGTGCCGAGCTCGCACGAGCGCTTGTAGTAGCTGGCGGCCTGGCCGGTGTCGGCGGCGACGCCCTGCGCGCCGCTCCCTTCCTCGTAGAGCGCGGCCAGGTCGTGGCAGACCTCGCCGTCGCCGCCCTGGCACGCGAGCTTGCGCAGCTCGAGGTCGGTGACCTTGGTGCCCTTCGGCAGCGACGCGAGGAGCTTGGCCGAGATGGTCGTCGAGTTGCCGTTCTGGACGATGCCCTTCGCCTCGGTGGCGGGCTCGGTGGGCGGCTTCGTGTCCTTGCCGTCCTTCGCCTCCGTGCCCTTCGAGGTCTTGGCGTCGTTCGCCGGCGCCGTCGGCGGGGGCGGCGTCTCCGTGGCGGACTTCGCGTCTTTCGGGTCCTTGGCGCCCTTGCTCGCCGGGTCGGTCACCGCCAGCGCGAGCTTCGGATCCTTGGCCTCCTTGGCCTTGGCCGCGTCCTTGTCCGCTTCCTTCGGTGGGACGACCGGCGGCGGAGCCGGCGTGGCGGGCTTCGCGGCGTCGTCGCGGGCGGCGACCGTGGGCTTGGATGGCGCCGCCGTGTCCGCCGGCTTGGGCGCGGGCGGCGGCACCGCAGCCGGAGCGGTCTCGACGGCAGACGGCGGTGGGACCGCGGGCGCGGGCGCGCCGCCGCCCTCGGGAGCGGGCGAATCGGGCACCTTCTCGGCATCCGAGCCCTTCGCGGCGACCGCGGCCGGCTTGGCGAACGGCCCGAGGTGGAGCCGGTACGCACCCAGGCCCGCGGCGACGGCGATGGCGATCACCGCTGGCGCGATCCACGCGGCGGCGCTCGTCCCACCCGCGGCCCTGGGCTTCTCGAGCACCGTGCTCTCGCCGCGATCGCCGAGCACCGGCGCCCACTCGCCGCCGACCCCGCGCGAGGTGTCGATCGCCGGCCCCTCGTGAGGCGGCTCCGGGCGCTTGCGCTGCATCGGCTGGGTGACGCCCTTGGCTTGCGCGGCGGTCTCCCACAGTCGCGTCTGGCCGGCGAGGTCGGAGGCGATCTCGAGCGCCGACGAGTAGCGGTACTCGCGGTCCTTCGACATCGCCTTGAGCACCACCGCGTCGAGGTGCTGCGGCAGATCGGGGCGCAGCTCGCGCGGACGCGGCGGCTGCTTCTGGACGTGGGCGAGCGCCACCTCCACCGCGCTGGTGCCGCGGAACGGCACCTGGCCGGTGAACATCTGGAACAGCACCACGCCGAGCGAGTAGAGGTCGGTGCGGTGATCGACCGGCCGGCCGTCCTCGTGGACCGCTTGCTCGGGCGACATGTAGGCCGGCGTGCCGATCGCCTGGCCGGTCAAGCTCACCTGGCTCACGTCGATCGCCTTGGCGAGCCCGAAGTCGACTAGCTTCACCCGCCCGCGCTTGGTCAGGAAGATGTTGTGCGGCTTGATGTCGCGGTGGATGACGCCGCTCTCGTGGGCGAACGCGAGCCCCGCGCAGATCTGCTTGCCGATCTCGACCGCGCGCTCGATCGGCAGCGCACCCTGCTCCTGGATGAGCTGGCGCAGGTCCGCGCCCTCGAGGTGCTCCATCGACAGGTACGTGACGTCGTCGTGCTGGCCGAGGTCGTAGACCTTGATGATGTTGGGGTGCGAGAGCTGGCGCGCCAGCCGGATCTCGTGCTTGAAGCGCTCGAGGATCCCGCCCATCGGCACGAGCTGCGGCAGGATCAGCTTGAGCGCGACGATCTCCTCGAGGTGGCGGTCGCGCGCGCGGTAGACGGTGCCCATCCCGCCCCGTCCGATGATCGCCTGGATCTCGTAGCGGCCCGCGAACACCATCCCTTCGCGCAGCGCCGCGGCGGCCGCGAACTCGAGGGTGGAGTCGGCCACCTCCACCGCCGACGCGGGCAGCGACGCGCCGAGCGTGTCACCGCCGGCCGGCTCGGGCTCAGTGGTCAGCGTCTTCCCGCACACGGAGCACGACCGCGCGTGGTCGGGTTGCGGCGAGTGGCAGGCGGGGCAGCGCATCGGCTCGGCTCACGCGCTCCCGGCGGCCGGTGGGCCGGGCGGCGCAGCGGCGCTCGGGGTCTCGTCGGTGCCGGCGTCCGGATCGAGCGGCTTGCGGCCGAAGAGCTGGGCCGAGACGATCCCCACCTCGTAGAGCGCGATGAGCGGCAGGGACGCGAAGGTCTGCGTCACGGCGTCGGGCGTGGGCGTGGCGATCGCGCCGATCGCGAACGCCACCACCACCCAGTAGCGCCGGAAACGCCTGAGCTTGGGCGCGTCGACGATGCCGAGCTTGGCGAGCAGCGTGAGGATCACCGGCAGCTCGAACACCAGCCCGAACACGATCAGGAGCTGGAGCGCGAAGCCGAAGTTGCGCTGCACGTCGAGCGTCGCCTTCACGTACTCGTCGCTGAAGCTGAGCAGGTACTTGAACGCGACCGGCATCAGCAAGAAATACCCGAACGCGGCGCCGGAGACGAAGAAGAAGGTGGTCGAGGCGATGAACGGCACCGCCAGCCTGCGCTCGTGCGAGTGCAGCCCGGGCGCGATGAACGCCCACAGCTGGTAGAAGACCCACGGCGACGCGAGGAAGAGCCCGCCCAGCAGCGCCACCTTGAGGTACGTCCAGAACAGGTCCGCCACTCCGAGCGCGATCATCGGCTGGTTGTCGAGCGCCGCGATGAGCGGCCGCATCAACAGGTGGAAGATCTCGCGCTGGAACGGCAGGCAGATCGCCGCCGCCACGAGCAGCCCCAGGATCGCCCGGATCAGCCGGGTGCGGAGCTCCTCGAGGTGGTCCGTGAACGGCATCAGCCGCTCCGGGTTGCTCGGCTGCGGCAAGGGGCGCTTCACGTCCCGTGCTCCGCGCGCCACCCGCCCCGCGCGCCGTCCAGGGACCGCCGGGCGCGCGCCGAGCCGGGCCGGGGCATACGCGTCCGATCGCGCCGCGCCGCGAGCTGCGCCGCGCGCGAGCTCACGGGTGGCGCTCCGCGCGCACGCTCAGACCGGGGTCTTCGGCTCTCCCGGATCTTCGCGAGCGGGCTCGCCACGGGGGACCGGTTCCTGCGCGGTGGCCGGCGCCGAGGCGGCGGCCTCGGACGCGGCGGTGGACCCGGCGGGAGCGGCCGGGGAGGGCGTCGTTCGCAGCGCCGGGTTGGCGGCCTGGGCGGCCGCGATGCGATCGGCGTGCTCGGCGCGGCGGGTCTCGACGTCGATCGAGTCGCGCAGGTCCTGGCTGGCGCGGCGCAGCTCGCCGAGCGCCTTGCCGAGCGCCTTGCCCACCTCGGGCAGACGGCGCGGGCCCAGGAAGATCAGCGCGATCACCAGGATCACGACCAACTCGGGTGTGCCTATGCCGAACATCGGACCTCGATCGTCCCCGCGGGTAGCGCCATCCGGACGACGCGAACGCGACCCGGATTCAGATTACCGCGCGTCCCGGGGGCTGCCTACAGCGCTCAGCGGTGCGCGTGCGCGAGCGGCTGGAAGTGCTCGTGGGCCTGCTTGACCGCGTCGAGGATGGGCGCGATCCGCGAGCGCTCCGGCGCGGCGGCGGGCGGCGTCTCGCTCTTGAGGCGATCGAGCACCGCGCGCACCGAGTGATCGAGGCCGTCGAGGTCGTACCCACCCTCGAGCACGAACACGGTGGGCGCGCCGAGGTCGCCAGCCGCGTGCGTGAGCAGCGCCGCCATCTCGCCGAAGGTGGGCGCGGTCACGTGCATGCCGCCGAGCGGGTCGTTCTCGTGGGGATCGAAGCCCGCCGACACGATCATCAGGTCCGGGCGGTACGCCTCGACCACCGGCCGCACGACCTCGTGGAACGCGGCGAGGTATTCGGCGTCGCCGGCGCCGCCGGGCATCGGCACGTTCACGGTGGTGAAGATCCCCTCGCCCTTGCCGCGCTCGTGGAGCGCGCCGGTGCCCGGATAGAAGGGATACCGGTGGGTCGAGAGATAGAGGACGTTCGGATCCTCCTCGAACATGTGCTGGGTGCCGTTGCCGTGGTGGACGTCCCAGTCGACGATCATGACCCGGTGGCGGTGGTGGACCGCGCGCGCGTAGGCGGCGAGCACCGCGACGTTGTTGTAGAGGCAGAAGCCCATCGCGCGGTTCCACTCGGCGTG